>JBKJTM010000134.1:0-2766 GCA_046590805.1 Usitatibacter sp. | reverse complement strand
CCACCGCCCGCGGCGAGAGGGTCGCGACGCGCTCGGCCATCGCGCTCGCCGCTTCCAGCGCCTTGCCCCTGGGGACTACTTCCTGCACGAGGCCGATTCGCAGCGCCGTCGCCGCGTCGATGCGCTCGTTGGTAAGGATCATGCGCTTGGCCCAGCCTTCTCCGACCAGCCATGGCAGGCACTGCGTCCCGCATCCGGCCGGCAGCAGGCCCACGGCGGGCTCCGGAAGCGCCATCTGCGCGTGCTCCTCGGCGATGCGGATGTCGCAGGCGAGGGTGCACTCGAGGCCGCCGCCCATGGCGTAGCCGTTGATCGCCGCGATGGTCACGAAACGCGACGCCATCAACGCCTCGAAGGCGGCGCTGAAGCAGGCGATGAAATGGCGCGCGAACACCTTGTCGCCCTGGAAGCGCTTCAAGTCCGCGCCGCCGGAGAAGAATTTCTCGCCGCTGCCGGTGATCACCGCGGCGTAGACGTTGCGGTCGGCGTTGAGCGTGCCCACCAGCGCCTCCATCGCGCGCAGCCCGTCGGGGGTCCACGTGTTGGCCGGCGGGTTGTCGATGGTGAGGAATGCGGTGTGCCCCCGGATCTCGTGCCGGATCATTTCGGCTCCTTCAGGTATTGCAGGATCACGCTGGAGAAATCCTTGGCGCCGTTGCCGTCGGCGGAATGCTTCTGGTAGACCTGCTGCGCGAGGGCGCCCATCAGAACCGGAAGCTTCGCTGCGCGCGCGGCTTCAGTGGCGAGAGCCACGTCCTTCAGCATCAGGTCGGAGCCGAAGCCGCCGCTGTAGCCGCGGGAGGCGGGCACGTTTTCCAGCACGCCCGGGAAGGGATTGTAGGTGTCGGAGCTCCAGCAGCGGCCGCTCGAGGTGTTCACGATCCCCGCGAACACCTTGGGGTCCATGCCGAGCTTGGTCGCGAGCGTCATGCCCTCGGATGTCGCGATCATGCCGATCGCCAGCATCATGTTGTTGCAGATCTTCGCGACTTGGCCGTTGCCCGAGGCGCCGCAATGCACGATGTTGCGGCCCATCGCCTGCAGGATCGGGCGCGCGGCCTCGAAATCCTTCGCCTCGCCGCCCACCATGAAGGTGAGGGTGCCGGCCTCCGCCCCGCCCACGCCCCCCGAGACCGGCGCGTCGATCATCGGGCAGTGCTTGGCGAGCGCGTCCATGGCGACCTCGCGGGCGGTGAGCGGATCGATGGTCGAGCAATCGATGAGCAGCGTGCCCGGCTTCGCCGCCGCGATCACGCCGTACTCGCCGAGATAGGCGGTGCGCACGTGGGGCGAGGAGGGCAGCATGGTGATCACGACATCCACGCCGCGCGCGCAGTCTCCCGCGGAGCTCGCCGCCTCGCAGCCCTCGCCCGCGAGCTTCTTCACCAGCTCCGGCACCACGTCGTAGACCTTGAGCGTGTGGCCCGCCTTCAACAGGTTGCGGCACATGGGGTTGCCCATGTTGCCAATGCCGTTGAAGCCGATTTTCATGGAATCAAGACCGGGGACGTACCCTCATCTCGCTGGATGAAATGAGGGTACGTCCCCGGTTTCCTTTATTTCAGGCTGATGGTCGTGTGGATTCCGGGGTTGGTCGCCGCGTCGTCGAACCAGCGCGACGTGATCGTCTTCACCTGGGTATAGAAGTGGATCACCTGCTTGCCGTAGGGGCCGAGGTCGCCCAGCTTGGAGCCGCGCGAGCCGGTGAAGCTGAAGTAGGGCACCGGGACCGGGATCGGGACGTTGATGCCCACCTGGCCCACGTCGATCTCGTTCTGGAACTTGCGCGCCGCCGCGCCCGACTGCGTGAAGATGCCGGTGCCGTTGCCGTAAGGGTTCTTGTTGACGAGCTCGATCGCCTCTTCGAGCGTGCCCACGCTCACCAGGATGAGCACCGGGCCGAAGATCTCTTCCTTGTAGATCTCGTGCTCGGGCTTCACGCCGGAGAACACCGTGGGGGCGATGAAGTTGCCCTTCTCGTAGCCGGGGACCTTGGGGTTGCGGCCATCCAGCTCGAGCTTCGCGCCTTCGCGCACGCCCTGCTCGATGAAGCCCTCGATGCGCTTCTTCGCCTGCGGGGAGATCACCGGGCCGACGTCGGCGCCTTTCTCCACGCCCGCGTTCACCTTGAGGGTCTTCGCCTTGGCGACGATATCGGGGATCCACTGATTCGCGTCGCCCACCAGTACCGCGACACTGGTGGCCATGCAGCGCTGGCCGGCGGCGCCGAACCCGGCGCCCACGAGCGCATTCAGCGACTGCTCCTTGTTCGCGTCGGGCATCACCACCGCATGGTTCTTGGCGCCCATCATGCATTGCGCCCGCTTGCCATGCTCGCTCGACAGCTTGTAGACGTGCTCGCCGACATGGCACGAGCCCACGAAGGAAACGGCCTTCACGTCGGCATGGGTGCAAAGCGCGTCCACGGATTCCTTGCCGCCGTGGACGACGTTGAGGACGCCCGGTGGTACGCCGGCCTCGAGAGCCAGCTCGGCCAGCACCATCGGGGTCATCGGGTCTTGCTCCGAGGGCTTGAGCACGAAGGTGTTGCCGCAGACGATCGCCATCGGAAACATCCAGAGGGGGATCATCGCCGGGAAGTTGAACGGCGTGATGCCCACGCAGACGCCGATCGGCTGGCGGATGAAATAGGTGTCCACGCCGTTGGCCACGTTCTCGGCGAACTCGCCCAGCGTGAGGGTGCCGATGGAGCAGGCGTGCTCGACCACCTCGAGGCCGCGGAAGATGTCGCGCTCGGCATCGGGC
>JBKJTM010000403.1:0-3396 GCA_046590805.1 Usitatibacter sp. | reverse complement strand
GTCGCTCTTGAGCTCGGCGATCAGCTCCTCGATCTTCGCCGTGGAAATCGGGTCCAGCGCCGAACACGGCTCGTCCAGCAACAGCACCTCGGGCTTGATCGCGATGCCGCGCGCAATGCACAGGCGCTGCTGCTGCCCGCCGGACAGGCTATTGCCGCTCTGGCTCAGCTTGTCCTTTACCTCCTTCCACAACGCCGCCTTGGTGAGCGCCCATTCGACGCGCTCGTCCATGCGCCCGCGCGGCAGGTCCTCGAAGAGGCGCACGCCGAAGGCGATGTTGTCGTAGATCGACATCGGGAAGGGGGTGGCTTTCTGGAACACCATGCCGATGCGCGCGCGGATGAGCGACACGTCCTGCTTGGAGGTGAGCAGGTTCTCTCCGCCCAGCAGGATCTGGCCCTCGGCGCGCTGCTCCGGATAGAGCTCGAACATGCGGTTGAAGCACCTGAGCAGCGTCGACTTGCCGCAGCCCGAGGGCCCGATGAAAGCGGTCACGTGCTTCTCCGGGATCTCGAGGTTCACGTGCTTCAGGGCGTGGAAGGCGCCGTAGAAGAAGTTGAGATCCCTGATCGTGATCTTGGGTGCCGGCTGCGCAGGCTGCGCCACGACTCGTTCGAGGACGGCATTCATCTCTATTTCCTGAAGAAGGCGCGCGCGGCGATATTGATGCCGAGCACGAGGAGGGTGATGAGCGCGGCGCCGCCCCAGGCCAGGCGATGCCAATCCTCGTAGGGGCTCATCGCGAACTGGAAGATCACCACCGGCAGGTTGGCCATGGGCTTCCCCATGTCCGACGACCAGAACTGGTTGTTGAGCGCGGTGAACAGGAGCGGCGCCGTCTCGCCGGAGATGCGCGCGACCGCGAGCAGCACGCCGGTGAGGATGCCGGCGCGTGCCGCGCGGTAGGAAACCAGCGTAATCATCTTCCACGAGGGGCAGCCCAGCGCCACTGCCGCCTCGCGCAGGCTGTTGGGCACGAGCTTCAGCATGTCGTCGGTGGTGCGCACCACCACCGGGATCACGATGATGGCGAGAGCGAAGGCGCCGGCCCAGCCGGAGAAGTGCTTCACCTGCGAGACGTAGATCGCGTAGACGAAGAGCCCGATCACGATCGAGGGGGCGGAGAGCAGCACGTCGTTGATGAAGCGCGTGGTGGGGGCGAGCCAGCCGCGCTGGCCGTATTCGGCGAGATAGGTGCCGGCGAGGATGCCGATGGGGGTGCCCATGAGCGTTCCCGCGCCCGCCATCAGCACGCTGCCGTAGATCGCGTTGGCGAGGCCGCCGTTGCCGCCCGGCGGCGGCGTCATCTGGGTGAAGAGGGTGGGACCGAGCGCGCCGGCGCCCTTCCACAGCAGCACCCCCACGATCCATAGCAGCCAGAAGAGCCCGAAAGCGAGCGCCACCGTCGAGACGGCCATCATCACCGCGTTCATGCGGCGCCGGCGCCGGTAGGTGGGGTTGCCGTCGTGAATCGGGCTCTGCTCGACGACCACGCTCATGTGCGCACGCCCTCGCGCTTGGCGAGCTGCATCAGCAGCAGCTTGGAGAGCGCGAGCACGACGGTGGTGATGAGGAAGAGGATCAGGCCCAGCTCGATCAGCGCCGCGGTGTAGAGGTCGCCCACGGCCTCGGTGAACTCGTTGGCGAGCGCCGAGGCGATGGAGTTGCCGGGCGCCATCAGCGAAGTGCTCAGCCGGTGCGCGTTGCCGATCACGAAAGTGACCGCCATCGTCTCGCCGAGCGCGCGGCCTAGGCCCAGCATGATGCCGCCGATCACGCCCACCTTGGTGAACGGAAGCACCACCTTCCACACCACCTCCCAAGTGGTAGAGCCGAGCGCGTACGACGACTCCTTCAGCATCGCCGGCACCAGCTCGAAGACGTCGCGCATCACCGCGGTGATGAACGGGATCACCATCACCGCGAGGATGATGCCGGCGGTAAGGACGCCGATCCCCATCGGCGGCCCCGCGAAGAGCGCGCCCAGCCCCGGGACCTGGCCGAGCGTGGCCATCAGGAACGGCTGCAAGTGGGTCTGGAAGAGCGGCGCGAAGATGAAGAGCCCCCACATGCCGTAGATGATGCTGGGGATGGCGGCCAGCATCTCGATGGCGGTGCCGAGCGGGCGGCGCAGCCACACCGGCGAGAGCTCGGTGAGGAAAAGGGCGATGCCGAAGCTCACCGGGATCGCGATCGCGAGCGCGATCGCGGAAGTGACGAGCGTGCCCACGATCGGGACCAGTGCGCCGAACTCCTCCTTCACCGGGTCCCAGTTGGCGTCCCACAGGAAGCGCGCGCCGAACTTCTCGATCGAGGGCATGGCGCCGATGAGGAGCGACACCATGATCGCCGCGAGCAGGCTGAAAACCATGAACGCGAAGAACCGGGTGAGGTTCAGGAAGATCGCGTCCATCAACGCGTTGTTTCGCAGCACCGGGGACATTATCCGCTCATGCGCGAGGACCGGCGTCAGTACAGCGTCTTGCCGGACGAATCGGTGATGCCCTTCCACGCGGCCTGGATCTGCTTCACCACTGCCTCCGGCATCGGCACGTAGTCGAGCTCGTCGGCCATCTTCTGGCCATTCTTGAACGCCCAGTCGAAGAACTTGAGCACTTCCTTGCCGTTTTCCGGCTTCTCCTGCTTCGCATGCACCAGGATGAAGGACGCGCCGGTGATCGGCCAGCTCGCGTCGCCAGGCTGGTCGGTCAATACCACGCCCATGCCGGGCACGGATTTCCAGTCGGCCCCGGCGGCCGCGGCCTTGAAGGTCGCGTCGTCGGGCGCCACGAACTTGCCGGCCTGGTTCTGCACCTGCCCGTGGGAGAGCTTGTTCTGCTTGGCGTAGGCGTACTCGACGTAGCCGATGGCGCCGTTCAGCTTCTGCACATACGAAGCGACGCCCTCGTTGCCCTTGCCGCCTACGCCCGCGGGCCACTTGACCGCGGTGCCCTCGCCGACGGTGCCCTTGAAGTCTGGGCTCACCTTCGATAGGTAATTGGTCCACAGGAACGTGGTTCCCGATCCATCGGAGCGATGCACCACGGTGATCGCGTCGCCCGGTAGCTTCACGCCGGGATTCAGCTTCTGGATCGCCGGGTCGCTCCATTTGGTGATCTTGCCCAGGTAGATGTCGCCCAGCAGCTTGCCGGTGAACTTGAGCTCGCCCGGCTTGATCCCGTGCAGCTTCACCACCGGCACGACGCCGCCCATGATCGCGGGGAACTGGATCAAGCCGTTCTTCCGCAGGTCCTCGGCCTTCATCGGCATGTCGGAGGCGCCGAAGTCGACGGTCTTGGCGGTGATCTGCTTGATGCCCCCGCCGGAGCCGATCGACTGGTAGTTCATGCCGTTGCCGGTCTGCTTCTTGTAGGCGTCGGCCCACTTGGCGTAGAT
>JBKJTM010000382.1:0-5295 GCA_046590805.1 Usitatibacter sp. | reverse complement strand
GTCTTCCTCGGCGGCCGGGCGCAGCTCCCCTTCCTGTTGGTCTGCCTCGCCCGCATCGGCATGCTCACGCCGCCGCGGTGGGATCCGCGCGACGAGGGCGTGCTGCGCATCCTCAAGCTGATGGCGCCCGCCGCGCTGGGGGTGTCGGTGGCGCAGATCAGCCTCGTCATCAACACCCAGATCGCCTCGCGGCTCGGCGACGGACCGGTCTCCTGGATCTACTACGCCGATCGCCTGCTGGAGTTCCCCTCCGCCCTCCTCGGGGTGGCGCTCGGCACGGTGCTTCTGCCTTCGCTCGTGCGCCACCACGGCAGCACCGATGCGGGCGCCTATTCCCGGCTCATCGACTGGGGGCTCAGGCTGACCCTGGTGCTCGCCGCTCCAGCGGCGGTCGCGCTCGCGCTGATGGCCGTGCCGATCATCTCCACGCTCTTCTGGCATGGCGAGGCCTTCACCCGTCATGACGTGATGATGACCCGCAACGCGCTGATCGCTTATTCCGTGGGGCTCGTGGGCCTCATCATGGTCAAGGTGCTGGCCCCGGGCTTCTACGCCCGGCAGAACATCCGCACTCCGGTCAAGATCGCGATCGCGACGCTGGTGGTGACGCAGCTGCTGAACCTGGCCTTCGTTCCCGTCTTCGCCCACGCCGGGCTCGCGCTCGCGATCTCCGTGGGCGCCTGCTTCAACGCGGCCTGGCTCTGGTTCCTGATGCAGCGATCCGGCGCCTACCGGCCGGAGCCCGGATGGGGCGCGTTCCTGATCAAGCTCACGGTGGCGCTCTATCTCATGGGGGGCGCGATCTGGTACGCCATGGGGCGCGAAACCTCCTGGTTCGAGATCGCCGCGGGCGCGCGCGCGCTCAAGCTCACGCTGGTGATCATGGCGGGCGCGGGCGCCTACTTCGCCGCCCTCCACGTCATGGGATTCCGCCCGCGCGATTTCGCGCGCCACGAATAGCGATGAGGGTCGTGCGTCATCCGCGCGCGGGCGGCCCGGGCACCGCCCTGGCGATCGGCAGCTTCGACGGCGTGCACCTCGGCCACCAGGCGCTCATCGCGCATGCCGTGAGGACCGCACGCTCGCGCGGGCTCGACGCCGCGACGTTGAGCTTCGAGCCGTTGCCGCGGGAGCATTTCGCGCCGCTTGAGGCGCCCGCGCGGCTCACCAACCTGGCGGAGCGATTGCACTGGATGGCCGAGGGCGGCATCCAGCTCGCCTACGTGCAGCGCTTCGATGCCGCCTTCGCCTCGCTCACCGCGCCGCAGTTCGAGCAGCGCCTCGCGGCCGAGTACCGGGCGCGCTGGATCATGGTCGGCGAGGATTTCCGCTACGGCGCGCGGCGCGCGGGCGATCTGGCAAGCCTTCGCGCCGCCGGCTCGCGCCATGGCTTCGAGGTGCACGTGCTGCCGATCGTGGCCACGGGCGGGGAGCGCGTCTCGAGCACGCGGGTGCGCGCCGCGCTCGCGCACGCGGATCTCGGCGCGGCTGCGCGCCTCCTCGGACGGCCCTATTCGATCTGCGGGCACGTGGTGCACGGCGCGAAGCGCGGCCGCGAGCTCGGATTCCCCACGGCGAACGTGCGGCTCGGGCGCGCCAAGCCGGCGCTGCACGGCATCTTTGCGGTAAAATGCTTCGGTGCAGCAACTCGCGGACTCGAGGGAGTGGCGAGCCTCGGAATCAACCCGGCCGTGACTCACGGCGGCCCGGCGACTCTCGAAGCATTCCTCTTCGATTTCCAGGGCGACCTCTACGGTCGCCGCCTCACCATCGAGTTCCGCAAGAAGCTGCGCGAGGAGGCCCCCTTCGCCTCGCTCGCCACGCTCGCCGCGCAGATCCGGCGCGACTGCGACGCGGCCCGCGAGTATTTCCGCGCGCTTTGAGACGCCAGCCAGGAACACGATGCCCGACGACCAGAAGCCCGACTACAAGCGCACGCTGAACCTCACCGAGACGCCGTTCCCGATGCGCGGCGACCTGGCGAGGCGCGAGCCCGCGTGGATCAAGCGCTGGCAGGAGACGCGGCTCTACGAGCGCCTGCGCGAACGCTGCAAGGGCCGTCCGAAGTGGGTCCTGCACGACGGCCCGCCCTACGCCAACGGCGACATCCACATGGGGCACGCGCTCAACAAGATCCTGAAGGACGTGGTGGTCAAATCCAAGACCATGGCGGGCTTCGACTCCCCGTACACGCCCGGCTGGGACTGCCACGGGCTGCCGATCGAGCACATGATCGAGAAGAAGCACGGGCGCAACCTCGAGCCCAACAAGCAGCGCGCGCTGTGCCGCGAATACGCCGCCGAGCAGATCGAGCGCCAGAAAGCCGACTTCCAGCGCCTGGGCATCCTCGGGGACTGGGATCACCCCTACAAGACGATGGAACCCGCTACCGAGGGCGCGGAGATCCGCGCGCTCGCGATCATCTGGAAGAACGGCCTGCTTTACCGCGGCCTCAAGCCCGTCAACTGGTGCATCGACTGCGGCTCGGCGCTCGCCGAGGCCGAAGTGGAGTATGAGGACAAGACCTCGGCCGCGATCGACGTTGTGTTCGAGAGCGCCGATCCCGCCGCGCTCGCGCAGGCGTTCGACGCACCGGCCACCCTCGCCCGCGCAGCCGCGGTGATCTGGACCACGACGCCCTGGACGCTACCGGGCAACCAGGCGATCGCGGCGCACCCCGAATTCATCTACGAGCTGGTCGACACCGAGCGCGGCGCGCTCTTCCTGGCGGCGGACCTGCGCGAGGCGGCGCTCAAGCGCTACGGCCTCACGGCGCGCGCGGTGCTCGGCCGCGCCGCGGGCGTGGCTCTCGAGGGCCTCGCCTTCCGCCATCCGTTCGAGGATCGGAGCGTTCCAGTGGTCCTGGGCGAACACGTGACGCTCGAGGCGGGCACGGGCCTGGTGCACACGGCGCCCGCGCATGGCTCCGAGGACTTCGACATGGGCAAGAAGTACGGCCTGCCCCTCGACCAGCCGGTGGACGACCTCGGCCGCTTCAAGGACAACGTGGCGTATTTCGCCGGCGTGAGCGTGCGGGCGGCTGAAAAGCCGATCCTCGAGCTGCTCGAGAAGAACGGTGCGCTGCTGAAGAACGAGGCGCTCCGCCACAGCTACCCGCATTGCTGGCGCCACAAGACGCCGATCATCTTCCGCGCCACCGTCCAGTGGTTCATCGGCATGGATCTGCTGGCGAACATCGGCAAACCGGGCACCGAGGGCCGCACGCTGCGCGAGCTCGCCAGGCACGCCATCAACAACACCCGTTTCTATCCCGCCTGGGGCCGCGCGCGCATCACCGCGATGATCGACAAGCGCCCCGACTGGACTCTCTCGCGCCAGCGCAACTGGGGCACGCCGCTGCCCTTCTTCCTCGACCGCCAGACCGACGAGCTGCACCCGGAAACCGGGCCGCTGCTCGAGCGCGCCGCCGACGTGGTCTCGAAGGGTGGCATCGAGGCGTGGTTCGCGGCCTCGTGCGCCGACTTCGGCGTCGACGAAGCGCGCTACCGCAAGATCACCGACACCGTCGACGTCTGGTTCGATTCGGGCACAACGCACTTCACCGTGCTGCGCAACCTCCCGGAGCAGAAACATCCGGCCGACATGTACCTCGAGGGCTCCGACCAGCACCGCGGCTGGTTCCAGTCGAGCCTGCTTTCGGGCTGCGGCATGGACGGCCGCGCGCCGTACAACTCGCTCCTCACCCATGGCTTCACCGTGGACGGCGAGGGACGCAAGATGTCCAAGTCCCTCGGCAATACGCTCGCGCCGCAGAAGATCTCCGGCACCCTGGGCGCGGAGATCATCCGGCTGTGGGTGGCCGCAACCGATTACTCCGGCGAACTTGCGATCTCCGAGGAGATCCTGAAGCGCGTCGTGGAGAGCTACCGGCGCATCCGCAACACGCTGCGCTTCCTGCTCGCCAACACCTCGGACTTCGATTCCGCGAAGCACCTGCTCCCGGTGGAGGAGTGGGTGGAGGTCGACCGCTACGCCCTCGCGATGACCCGCGAGATGGCTGAAGCCTGCATCGCCGACTACAAGAAGTTCGAGTTCCATCTTGTCGCGCAGCGGCTGCAGAACTTCTGCTCCGAGGACCTGGGCGGATTCTGGCTCGACGTGCTCAAGGACCGCCTCTACACCGCGGGCAGCGATTCGCAGCCGCGGCGCTCGGCGCAGAGCGCGCTGCACCACGTGACGCAGATGCTGTTGCGCCTGATGGCGCCGATTCTTTCGTTCACTGCCGAGGAGGCGTGGGAAGTGCTCCATCCGGGCAACGACGACAGCGTCTTCTTCCACACCTGGAAGGACGCGCTGCCGCCGCAGGCGGGCGAGCCCGCGCTGCTGGAGCGCTGGAAGCGCCTGCGGGAGATCCGCGCCATCGTCACCCGGCGCCTCGAGGACAGCCGCGCCGCAGGGGCCATCGGCTCCTCGCTGCAGGCCGAGGTGGCGGTGGCCGCGAGCGGCGCCGACCTCGAGCTGCTGCGCTCTCTGGGCGACGACCTCAAGTTCGTCCTGATCACTTCGAGCGCGAGCGCGAGGGAAGGCGGCGGGGCAGCGATCGAGGTCGGCGTGACGCCGAGCGTCCATCCAAAGTGCGATCGCTGCTGGCACTGGCGCGACGACGTGGGAAGCGACACCCGCCATGCGTCGATCTGCGCGCGGTGCGTGAGCAACCTCGAGGGTCCCGGGGAAGCGCGGCGGCATGCTTAAGCCCGCCCATCCAGGCTGGACACGCTGGCTCGCGGTGAGCGCCGCGATCGTGGCCGCCGACCTTGCCACCAAGGCGATGGTGAGCGCTGCATTCACCTACGGCGAGGTCCGGGAGGTGACGCCCTTCTTCAACCTGGTGCTCGCCCACAACACCGGCGCCGCCTTCAGCTTCCTCGCCGGGGCCGGCGGCTGGCAGCGATGGTTCTTCACCGCCATCGCGATCGCGATTTCGGCGGTCATCGTGGTGATCCTGCGCGGGCATGCGGGCAACCGCCTGTATGCGCTCGCGCTCGCGCTGGTGCTGGGGGGCGCGATCGGCAATCTCTACGACCGGGTGACCCTGGGCTACGTGGTCGATTTCGTCCAGCTGCACGCGGCGGGCTACTACTGGCCTGCCTTCAATGTCGCCGATTCGGCCATCTGCGTGGGCGTGGCCCTGCTCCTATGGGACGGCTTGCGAACCGGTGGGCAGACCCCACCTTCAACGGCTGCTAGCCAGGAAAAGCCATGAGCATCCCCGCCAATTCCGACGCCCGCGCCGAAGTCCTGCTCGCCCAGCCGCGCGGCTTTTGCGCCGGCGTC
>JBKJTM010000307.1:0-4388 GCA_046590805.1 Usitatibacter sp. | reverse complement strand
GAGGCGACGGACTTCGCGAGCGGCGCGGCGAGCGCCACCGACTGCGTGACCGCAAGCGACGGCGCGCGGAAGGTGACCACAGGCGACTCGACCTGCGGCAGCTCGCGCGACGGCATCTGGCTCGCGGCCTGGGCGGCAAGCGGCAGCGCGGCGAACACCGAGACCCACGCGAGGAGTCTGCGGATCATGGGAATCTTCTGCATTTTCATAGGGTTATGGTAGCATGCCCAACCTCATAATCAACGCATCCGGCGTTTTTCAGATGACACCCGCAAGTCCTTGATCAAGTTCTGCAATTCCTGCGGCGCCAGGGTCAGCCACCGCATCCCCGCGGGCGACTCGCTGGAACGCGCGGTCTGCGACGCCTGCGACCTCGTCCACTATCAGAACCCCAAGATCGTAGTCGGTTGCCTGCCGGTGCTGGGTGACAGAATCCTCATCTGCAAGCGCGCCATCGAGCCGCGCTACGGGCTGTGGACGCTCCCCGCCGGCTACATGGAGAACAACGAGTCGGCGACCGAGGGCGCGGCGCGCGAGGCGATGGAGGAAGCGAACGCGCGCGTTGAGATCGAGGACCTCTACACCGTCTATTCGATCCCCCACATCAGCCAGGTCTACATGATGTTCCGCGCCCGGCTCCTCGATCCCGACGTCGCACCCGGCATCGAGAGCCTGGAAGTGAAGCTGGTGACCGAGGATGAGATCCCCTGGGACCGGCTCGCCTTCGCGATGGCGAAGCGCACCCTCGAGCACTTCTTCGCCGATCGCAAGGCCGGCCGCTTCGTCACCCGCTTCGGGGACATCCGGCCACCGCAGCGCTAGGCTCAGCGCCCCCGCTTCTTCTCCCAAGGCTTCACCACCTCCCGCCGCATCCACAGCAGGAAGCGCACCGCCTCGCGCTCGTTTCTCTTGCCGAGCATCGCCTCGAGCGCCGCGGGATTCAGCGCGGAGAGCCTCGTCCCCGGCACGACCTTGCAACCATCGGGATAGATCGCCAGGAAGGAATCGGGGATGCCGCGCATGTCGAGAGACTTCAGCACGTCGGTCGCGACGAACCAGAGCTGGTCGTCGTCCTCGTAGACGCGAACCTGCACGTCGTTGAAGGCGTAGTAGACGCCCTGCCACTTCCTCATCGGCATGCGGGACATCCAGGTCAGCGCGCCACCGCCGACGTTGAGAAGGAGTCGCGAGGCGACGTAGCCGAAGATCGGCGCGGCGAACAGGACGCCGATCAGCCCCAACCCCATCCACGCGAGGCCCACGGGGACCACCAGCAGCACGATAACCCCGAGCGCGAACCACAGCTTGCCGAAGAGGCCGTACCAATCCATCAGGCGACCTTGAGCACTTCCTGCTCGGCGATCACGAACACCTGGTCGCCGCGGCGCGGCAACACCTCGGCGTTGCCCGTGAAGGCGCCAAAGGCGGGCAGCACGCCGTAACGCGCGCCGAACCAGAAGCACGGCAGGCGCAGCGACTTCTCGCCCGCCGCCGACAGGCGCACGGCCGGATGGATGTGGCCCGCCAACGCGTAACCCCCATGGCTGGGCCCCGGGTGGTGGTTGAGGATGAAAGGGCCCAGCGAGCCCCCGGGCTCGACGCATTCCACGCACCAATCCCCCGGCGGGTCTCCCGCCTTCCTGTCGTGATTGCCGCGAACGACGGTAAGGCCAACCGCGCGGCGCGTATCGCGCCACGCCGAGAAGCGCTCGAGCGTGGGCGGCGCGCGCCCCTGGGCGCTGTGCAGGAAGTCGCCGAGGAAGACCACGCGTTCGGCGCCCGTCTTGCCGATGGCGCGGTCGAGGCGCTCGACGTTCTCGTTCGTCGTTCCCGAGGGAAGCGGGATGCCCGCATGGCGGAAGGACGCAGCCTTGCCGAGGTGAAAGTCGGCCACGAACAGCGCTCGTCCCTCGGGCCAGTAGGCCGCCCGCTCCGGCAGCAGGAAGAGCTTCTGGCCCGCGATCTCGCACTCGAGCATCACAGGAGATCCAATTGGGCCCCGGCCTGCGCCGGGGCGACATCGGCTGCCGGGGCGACATCGGCCGCCGGGGCGACGTCCATGCTCGACGCTGCCTTGTCGTATTCGAGCTGCATGCGCTTCACGCGGTCGGCGAGCTTCTCGCTAGTGAGCTTCTCGCGGAAACGCCCGACCATGATCGGGAAGGCGAACGGCGACGGCTTGTGCGTCTGGCGAAGCAGGATCGGCGTGGTGGCGATGCGGCGCAGGCTCTCGGCGAGGCGCGAGAACTCCAGCTGGCGTTCGAGCACCTCGCGCTCGGCCTGTCCCAGCAGCGGGTTCGACGGGTCCCAGCGCGCGAACACCTCCCAGATGAGGCCGCTCGTCGCCTGCACCTGGCGGTTGGTCTTGGGCTGCCCCGGATAGCCCTGGAAGACGAGCCCCGCCACGCGGGCGATCTCGCGGAACTGGCGCTTGGAGAGCTCGGCCGCGTTCAGGCTCGCGAGCATGTCCGGGAGGAGGTTTTCGGGGGAGAAGGCGCCGGCCTTGAGCAGCGGCAGCAGCTCGAAGCGCTCGCGCGACACCAGCTCGAAGCCGTAATCGGTGAACGAGAGGCTGAAGGTGGCCGCGCGCGTGCGGCTGAAACGGTACGAGAGGAGCGCCGAAAGCCCCATGTGCACCTGGCGACCCTCGAACGGGTAGAAGAAGATGTGGTGGCCCTCGCGGGTCTCGGTCTGCTCGACCAGCATCTCGTTCCTCTTCGGAACGCGCGACCACGAGTGCTGCAGCTTGAGGAGGCGTTTCACCGCGCGCATCTCGGGCTCGTTCTCGCGGCCCTGCACGTGCAGCTCGAGCAGCTCGCGGATGCCGTCGGAAACCTCGCTCGAGAGCGGGCAGCGGCCGCCGTCCCAACGCGGAATCAATGCCGAGCCCGGTTTGCCCGGCCGCACATACGCCGTCATGTTCTCGACGCGGAGGAACTCGAGCTGGCGGCCGGCGAAGATGAAGTTGTCGCCATGCGCAAGGCGCGCGATGAAAGACTCCTCGACATTGCCGAGGCGCTTGCCACGCATGAACTGGATGTTGACCGCAGCGTCCGAGACGATGGTGCCGATCGACATGCGGTGGCGGCGCGCGATCGCCACGTCCGGCACCCGGTACACGCCGTCCTCGCCGCGCACCACCTTGTGGTATTCGGGATAGGCCTTGAGGGCATCGCCCCCGCGCGTCACGAAGTCGAGCGCCCAATTCCATTCGGCTTCGCTCAGGTCGCGGTAAGCGCAAGTCGATCGCACCTCCGCCTTCATCGCCTCCTCCTCGAAGCCCTCGCCCACGGCGATCGTCACCAGGTGCTGCGTGAGGAGGTCGAGCGGGCGGTCCACGGGTTGCCGCGCTTCGATGCGTCCCGCGATCGCAGCGCGCCGCGCCGCTGCCGATTCCACGAACTCGAGCGCGTGCGAGGGCACGCAGGTGACACGGCTCACCTGCCCCGGCGCGTGGCCGGAGCGGCCCGCGCGTTGCAGCAGCCGCGCGACACCCTTGGGACTGCCGATCTGCAGCACGCGCTCCACCGGAGAGAAGTCCACGCCGAGGTCGAGGCTCGAAGTCGCGACCACGGCCTTCAGGCGCCCCTCCTTCAATCCCGCCTCGACCCACTTGCGCACGTCGGTGTCGAGCGAGCCGTGGTGCAGGCCGATCAGCCCCGCCCACTCCGGCCGCGCCTCGAGGAGGCCCTGATACCAGATCTCGGCCTGCGAGCGCACATTGGTGAAGATGAGGGTCGAGCGGCACGACTCGATCGCCTCGACCACGTGATCGAGCATCGCCAGGCCGACGTGCCCGGCCCATGGAAAGCGGTCCACGTCGGGCGGGATGAGGGTGTCCATCACCACTTGCTTCTCGGTCACGCCCTTCACGATGCGCCCGGCCGTTCCCGCGGTCAGGCGCTCGAGCGCTTCCGCGATGTTGCCCAGCGTCGCCGACAGCCCCCATGTGCGCAGCCGCGGGTTCCACTTGCGCAGCCGCGCGAGCGCGAGCTCCGTCATCACCCCGCGCTTGTTGCCGAGGAGCTCGTGCCATTCGTCCACGACCACCATGCGCAGCTCGGAGAGCTTCTCGCGCGCGTCGGCGTTCGACAGCATCAGCGACAGGCTCTCGGGGGTGGTGACGAGCACGGTCGGCAGCCGGCGCGCCTGCTTCGCACGCTCCGCGCTGGTGGTGTCGCCAGTGCGCAGGCCCACGGTCCACGGCAGCTCCAGGCCCGCGACCGCGCGCTCGATGGAAAGGCGCGTGTCGCCGGCGAGCGCGCGCATCGGCGTGATCCACAGGACGCGCAGCGCCGGAGCGGCGTGGGCCCCGGCCTTCGCCGGGGTGACGTCCGCCGGGGTGACGTCCGCCGGGGTGACGTCCGCCGGGGTGACGTCGCCCCGGC
>JBKJTM010000167.1:0-3758 GCA_046590805.1 Usitatibacter sp. | reverse complement strand
CCACCAGCTTCGCGGTGATCGCCGGATGCGCGGCCAGGGTCTGCTCGATGTACGCCTGGCTGAAGGTGAAGCCGGCCTGCTTCAGGTACTTGGCGTAGGCGCGAAGCACGATCACGTCGTCGGGCGAGAGCGCCGCGCCGGGCGTGAGCCGGTTGAAGCCGTCGCTCTCGATCTCGCGGCGCGCGACGCGTCCGATCGCGTCCTCGGTCACCGCCTTGATCGCTTCCACGTCCGCGATCGGGCGCGCGCTCTTCATGCCGAAGTCGTGGATGTAGATGGGGGCCGCGCCTGAACGGCGGATCTCCCAGGAGAGCTCGTCCAGCACCTCGAGCCCCATGTTCTCGAGGACCGGGAGGCTCCCCGAAAGCGGCACCGGGGCGCCGAGGCGATAGACGCGCAGGCGCAGCGTGCGCTCGCCGCTCTCCACGGGCCGATAGAGACTCACGGCGAACGGGTGCGCTTCCGAGAGCCCCTGCATCACGACGATGTCGCGAACCGCCGCGCGCGCCGAGATCGCGTCGCGGTAGGAAAGCGGGAAAGCCTGGGCGTAGTCCTTGAGGATGGGCGTGGAGCGCTCTTCCCCGACGGTCGCCAGCAGCGCCACCTTGAGGTCGTCGTCCCAGCGCCGCGTCGCCTGGGCGATGTCCGCCTCGATGGCCTGGACATCGTAGCTCGGCGTGTCCCTGGGGCTGGTGCGCACCAGCAGGTGGATGCGGGCGAGCACCGCTTCCGAGAGATGCACGTTGAATTCCGCGGTAGTGCCGTTCAGGTGCCGCTTGAGGATCTCCTGGATCTTCACGCGCACGTCGGTATTGAAGTTCTCGCGCGGCATGAACACCAGGCACGAGAAGAAGCGCCCGTAGACGTCGCGGCGGATGAACACGCGCGTCTTGCGGCGATCGCCGAGGCGCAGGATCCCGAGCGCGGTCTCGAGGAGCGCGTCTTCCTCGATCTGGAAGAGCTCGTCGCGTGGGTAGTCCTGCAGCACCGACAGGAGGTTCTTGTACGCGTGGCTGTAGGGCCGGAAGCCGGCGCGTTCGATCACCCGCGCCACCTTCTGGCGCAGCAGCGGAATCTCGCGCGGGTCGGCGTGGTACGCGGACGAGGTGTAGAGGCCCACGAAGCGGCGTTCTCCCACAACCTTGCCGGCGGCATCGAAGCGCTTCACGCCGACGTAGTCGAGGTAGCCGGGCCGATGGATGGTTGCGCGCGCGTTCGCCTTGGTGAGCACCAGCAGGCGCGGCTCGCGCGCGAGCGCGCGCATCTCCCTCGGCAGCTCGGAGAAGCTCTGCGACACGCCGCCCAGCCTGGGCTCGCGCAACACGCCGAGCCCGCTGCGCGGCACGATGCGAAGCTGGTCCTCGCCGTCCACCACCGCGAGCTCGTAGTCGCGATAGCCGAGGTAGGTGAAGTGGTGGTCCACCGCCCAGGCGAGGAAGGCGCGCACCTCCGTGGCCTCGGCGCTGGCCAGCGCGGGCGGGAACGTGTCCATCTCCGCCACGATCTCCTCCATGCGCACGCGCATGGTGGACCAGTCCTCGACCGACGCGCGCACGTCCTGCAGCACGTGCAGGATGCCGTTGCCCAGCTCCTTCAGCCTGGCGGGATCGACCTCGCGATCGACCTCGACGTGGATCAGCGATTCCTGGTGGCCCTCCCCCCGCGCCGACGATGCGAGCCCGGTGAGAATGCCTTCCTTGTCGCGCTGCGTCGCGAGCAGCGGGTGGTTCAGCAGGTGCAGGGTGTGGCCCTGGCGATTCACCTCCATCGACACCGAGTCGACCAGGAACGGCATGTCGTCGTTGACCACTTCGATCACGGTGTGCGGGCTCGCCCAGCCGTGCTCCTCGACGCGCGGGTTGTACACACGGATCTTGGGCGTTCCGCTGGCGAACTGGCGCGCGAATTGCAGGTGCGCGACCGCGGCGCCGTACACGTCCTCGGGGTTGCGGCTGGCGAGGTCCTCGGGGTCGATCTGCTCGTAATAGAGGGCGATGAAGGCGCGCGCTTCCTTCGCGGAAGCCTCCGACTGGCGCTGGTCGGCGATGCGCATCACCTGCTCCAGCAATGCCTGTTTCTGCTCGTGCGTGGGAAAATGCATGAGATTCTTCGAACACCGGACCCGGGAACCTCCATTGTCCTCCATTCCCGGCGACGTCCTCTCGCCGCCTTGCGGCCCCCTACAGCGCGACGTATCCTAGCCCCGGAAAGCGGCCAGCCTGTCCAGGCACATCCCTTGCAGAGCCGCGCTCGCACACCCGACAACCAGTGGAGGATTCACCATGACTCGCCATGACAAGGCCGCCTTGGGCATTCGCGCGCTCGCGCTCGCATGCACCACGGCAATCGCGCTCTTCGCCGCCCCGGCAGCCGCGCAGGACCTCACCGGCACGCTGAAGAAGATCAAGGACGCGGGCTCGATCACGATCGGCCACCGCGAAACCTCCATCCCGTTTTCGTACCTCGACGACAAGCAGCAGCCGGTCGGCTACTCGATGGACCTGTGCGCGGCGATCGTGGAAGAAGTGAAGAAGGAGCTGCAGATGACGCAGCTTGCGGTGAAGTACAACCCCGTCACCTCGCAGACCCGCATCCCGCTGATGGCCAACGGCACCATCGACCTCGAGTGCGGCTCGACCACCAACACGTTGGCGCGCCAGAAGGAAGTCGCCTTCGCGCCCACCACCTTCATCACCGGCACCAAGCTGGTGGTGAAGAAGTCCTCGAAGGTGAAGAGCTACAAGGACCTCAAGGGCAAGACCGTGGTGGTGACCCAGGGCACGACCAACGAGCGCGCCATCAAGGCGCTCTCCGACAAGGAGAACCTCGGCATCAAGTTCCTGAACGCCAAGGACCACGCCGAGTCCTTCCTCACGGTCGAGTCGGGCCGCGCGGTCGCCTTCTCCATGGACGACGTGCTGCTCTACGGCCTGGTCGCCAAGGCGAAGAACCCGAAGGACTTTGAAGTCGTCGGCGATTACCTGTCGTTCGACCCGTACGGGATCATGTTCCGCAAGAACGACGATTCCTTCGGCGTCGTGATCCGCCGCGCGCTCGCCGCCCTGATGCGCTCCGGCGAGATCGGCAAGATCTACGACAAGTGGTTCGTCGGCAAGCTGCCCTCGGGCGAGACGCTGGCGATGCCGATGCAGCCGCTGCTGAAGAGCGCGTTCACGCTGCAGGCGCTGCCGGAGTAGAAGCCGGGGGCGGACCTAAGCCAGGCAGCAACGAGAGCCAGGGTCTGTCCCCATGGACTGGACGATCTTTCTCCAGAAGGCGCCATCCGGGGGGATGACCTACCTCGGGTGGCTGCTGTCGGGCACGATGTGGACGCTCGCGGTCTCGGTCTTCGCCTGGGTCATCGCGTTCACGCTGGGATCGATCCTCGGCGTGCTGCGCACCACGCCGCTCAGGATCCCGCGCGCGCTCGCCACGGCCTACGTCGAGGTGTTCCGGAACATCCCGCTGCTGGTGCAGATGTTCCTCTGGTACTTCGTCGTGCCCGAGGTCATCCCGAAGGCGTGGGGCGACTACCTGAAGACGGAGCTGCCGAACGTGGTGGAGCTGCCGTTCGCGCAGTTCAGCATGCTCGAGTTCAGCGCGGCGGTGCTGTGCCTGGGCCTCTACACCGCCTCGCGCGTCGCCGAGCAGGTGCGCGCCGGCATCCAGTCGCTGCCGCGCGGCCAGACCGACGCCGGGCTGGCGATGGGCTTCACCCTGCCCCAGGTGTACCGCCACGTGCTGCTGCCGATGGCGTA
>JBKJTM010000126.1:0-2557 GCA_046590805.1 Usitatibacter sp. | reverse complement strand
CACGCCCTCGAAACCCGCGGCGAGCGCGGCGTGGCTCAACGCGACGCCATCCTGCGCGGCGTGAACCAGCTGCACCAACGCTGAAGGCAGCAGCGCCTGCGCGAGATACCGCCGCCGCTCATGGTAAGGCGTGGCACGGAGATCGATGCCGGCGAACCACGGCATGTCGAAGGCGAAGAACACCACCGGCTGCGCGCGGTCGGCGGCGGCGAGATCGGCCGGCGCCTTCAGCTGCGCGCGATCCTGCATCGCGGCGAAGGAGGGCTTGCCGTCGGCGAACGCCACCAGCTCGCCGTCGAGGACCATGCCGTCGACCGCCTGCTTTGCGAGCTCCGCGGCCACGGCCGGATAAGTGGCGGTAAGGTCCAGCCCGCGGCGCGAGCGCAGCTTCACGCCACTGGCCTCGATGAACGCCAGCGCGCGGTAGCCGTCGAGCTTCGGCTCCCACATCCAGCCGGGCTTGTCGAAGGCAGCGTCGCCGATCTCCGCCAGCATCGGCAGCAGCTTCGCCGGCATCGCGCTCGTCTCGCCCGCGGGAATGAGCCGCTCCGCCGGCGTCCGCTTCACCGGCACCCCCTTCATCTCCTCGACGGATATCCCCGAGAGCACCGAGCGATCGCGCAGCAGCACGTCATCGGTGGTGACGAAGCGATCCTTGTGCTTGATGACCAGCCACTGCTTCGCTTCCCTGGTCTTCACCAGCGCGAACGAGCCCTTGAGCTTCTCGCCGCGCAGCGTGAACGAGAGCTTGCCGGCGGCGAGACCCTCGCGCACTTGCCGCTCGGCCTCCGCGCGATCGTGGTACCAGGTACCGCCCTCGTCAGGCGAATACGTGCCGCAATCCCACACGATCACCTCGCCTGCGCCGTACTGCTTCGGCGGGATGACGCCCTCGAACGACGCGTAACCGTAGGGGTGATCCTCGGTCTGCACCGCGAGGCGCTTCTCGTTCCTGTCGAGCGAGAGGCCCCGCGGCACCGCCCACGAGAGCAGCACGCCGTCGCACTCGAGCCGCAGGTCGTAATGCAAGCGCGTGGCCGAATGCTTCTGCACCACGAAGAGCAGCGGCCCGCTGCGCCCCTTGGCCAGCTCCCCCTTGGGCTCGGGCGTCGCGGTAAACGTGCGCTTCGCGGTGTATTCCGTTAACGGGTTCTTCGCCATTGGGTCGATTCTAGAGGTTAGGATCGAGGTTTGAGGAGGCTCAATGGCGGCGAGGATCCACGCAGGTGCGAGCGGCTACTCATTCAAGGAATGGTGCGGGATTTTCTATCCCGAGAAGACGAAACCGGAGGCCATGCTGCCGTGGTACTCGGAGCGCCTTCCCACGGTCGAGATCAACAACACCTTCTACCGCATGCCGAAACGCGAAGTGCTGGAGAACTGGGCCGCGATCACGCCGGAAGCGTTTCGCTTCGCGATCAAGGCCTCGCGGCGCATCACCCACATGTCGCGCATCAAGGCCGAGAGCGCGGCCGAGCCGCTGACGTTTCTCTACGACATCCTCGGCGGCCTGGGGGCGAAGCGCGGACCGGTGCTCTTCCAGCTGCCGCCGAACATGAAGAAGGACCTGCCGCGGCTGGAGGCCTTCCTCGCGCTCCTGCCCGCGGATCACCGCGCCGCGTTCGAATTCCGCAACGACTCCTGGTTCGAGGACGACGTCTACGCCGCATTGAAGGAGTCCGGCGCCGCGTTGGTGCTCTCCGAGCGCGAGGACGCAACACCGCCGCCGATGATCGAGACCGCGCCGTGGGGGTACCTGCGCCTGCGCCTCGAGAACTATTCCGAGGATGACCTGCGCCACTGGGCCGAGCGCCTTGCCGCCTCCGGCTGGAGCGACGCCTTCGTCTACTTCATGCACGAGCCCACCGCGCCCGAATATGCAAAGACGCTGATGCGGGTGGCGGGCTGACGTGCCCGGACTGCTGATCGCTCCCCCCGGTGCACGCGCGTGCTACGTGTTCGCGCACGGCGCCGGCGCCGGCATGACGCACCCCTTCATGGCGGCGGTCGCGGAGGGATTCGCCGAGCGCGGCATCGCGACGCTGCGCTACAACTTTCCGTACATGGAGGCCGGGTCGAAGCGGCCCGATACGCCGAAGGTCGCCCACGCCGCGGTACGCGCCGCGGTCGCCGAGGCCGCACGGCGCGTGCCCGGTGCCGCGCTCTTCGCCGGCGGCAAATCGTACGGAGGCCGGATGACTTCCCAGGCGCAGGCGGCCGAGCCGCTGCCGGGCGTGAAAGGGCTCGTCTTCGTGGGCTTTCCGCTGCATCCCGCCGGCAAGCCTTCGATCGAGCGCGCGGCGCACCTCGACGCCGTGACGATCCCGATGCTCTTCCTGCAGGGCACGCGCGACGATCTGGCGGAGATGGAGCTGCTGCGGCCGGCGGTCGAAGGCCTCGGCGCGCGGGCCACGCTCGCGACCTTCGAGGAAGCCGACCATTCCTTCCACGTCCCCGCGCGCACCGGCCGCAAGGATCCGGAGGTGCGCGCGGGGACGTGGAAGGAATGGTCGGCTTCCTCGAAGGTCGCGAGCGTGGCCCGCGCGCCGAGGCCTTC
>JBKJTM010000531.1:0-4130 GCA_046590805.1 Usitatibacter sp. | reverse complement strand
GCGCCGCTGCACGCCGCGCCGGTGGCGGGTTTTCTCGAGCTCGGACTTGAGCGTCTTGATCCGCTGGCCGATCAGGCGGCGGTCCAGCTCGAGTTGCGTCTCGCCCGGGCCGCCGCGCAAGCCGATGCCGCCCCGCTGGCGCTCGAGGTGGGTCCAGCCGCGCACCAGGCGCGTCGACAGGTGCTCGAGGCGCGCGAGCTCCACCTGCAGCTTGCCTTCGCTGGTGCGGGCGCGCTGCGCGAAAATGTCCAGAATGATGTCGGTGCGGTCGTAGACCTGGATCCCCTCGCCGCCCTCGGAAAGCGCGGCCTCGAGGTTGCGGATCTGGGCGGCGCCCAGCTCGCGGTCGAAGACCACGATCTCGGCGCGGTGCTCCAGCACCGCGAGGCGGATCTCTTCCACCTTGCCGGAGCCGGCGAAGGTCCTGGCATCGGGGCGGTCGCGTCGGCCGCGGATCGTCTCGACCACCTTGGCGCCCGCGCTTGCCACCAGGCGAGTCGCCTCCTCGGCCCGGTCCAGGGACTGGGCCTTGCCGATATCGAGACTGACAAGGATCGCGCGGGGGCGCTCAGGCGTCCTGGGCGTGCTCAAGCGGGACGGACACCGGTCGGGCCGGCACCACCGTGGAGATCGCGTGCTTGTACACCATCTGCGTCACGGTGTTCTTCAGGAGCACCACGTACTGGTCGAACGATTCGATCTGGCCCTGGAGCTTGATGCCGTTCACGAGGTAGATCGAGACCGGGACGTGCTCCTTGCGCAAGGTGTTGAGGAACGGATCCTGTAGCAGTTGGCCCTTGTTGCTCATTGTTGTGTCCCTTTTCTCTCTGCGGGTTTCCCGGTCTACGCCGGGCCGTTCGTGCGACATCGGACGATGGCTGCAGCATCGATTATGCCATCGGAGGAGGAAGGACAGCCGCGCCGGTAAGGAGTTCCGACAGGTGCCTAGCCATAGCGCCGCTTGGAGATGATCTTGCGCCGGCGCCGCTGGGAATCCTGCTTTTCCGTCAAGGGTTTGCGCTTGCCCTCGAAGGGATTCACGCTCGAGCGCAGCTCGATTCGCAGGGGCGTGCCGTTGAGCTTGAAATCCCTCTGGAAGTGGCCCTCGAGATAGCGCTTGTAGGTCTCCTTCACGCCATCCAGGCCGGAGCCGTGGATCACCACGATCGGCGGGTTGGAGCCACCCTGGTGGGCATAGCGCATCTTGGGCCGGAAGCGCCCCGACATCGGCGGCTGCTGCTGCTCGACGGCCGCTTGCAGCGAGCGCGTGAGCTTGGGCGTGGAGAGCTTCGCCATCGCCGCCTTGAAGGCCACGTCGGCCGAGGCGAGCACCTTGCCGATGCCGGTGCCGTGGCGCGCGGAGATGTTGTGGAAATCGGCGAAGTCGAGGAATTGGAGCTTCCTCTCGAGATCGGTCTTCACCTCCTTCCTCTTGTCGGGATCGATCGCGTCCCACTTGTTGACCGCGACCACCAGCGCCCGCCCGGCCTCGAGGATGTAGCCGCCGATGTGGGCGTCCTGTTCGGCGATGTTGGCCTCGGCGTCGACCACCAGGATCACCACGTGCGCGCGCTCGATCGCCTGCAGCGTCTTCACTACCGAGAACTTCTCCACCGCCTCGAACACCTTGCCCTTGCGGCGGATTCCGGCGGTGTCGACGAGCGTGTAGTGCTTCCCCTCCCAGTCGAGCTCGACCTCGATCGAGTCGCGCGTGGTGCCGGGCTGGTCGAATGCGATCACGCGCTCCTCGCCCAGGAGCCGGTTGACCAGCGTGGACTTGCCGACGTTCGGGCGGCCCACGATCGCGACCCGCGGGTGGTCGGGAACCTCCTCTTCCTTCTCCTCGGGCGGGAACCTCGCGAGCGCGAGCTCGATCAGGTCGCGCACCCCCTCGCCGTGCTCCGCCGAGACCGCGTAGGGATCGCCGAGCGCGAGCTCGTGGAATTCCGCGGTCACCACTTCCTGGCGCATGCCCTCGGTCTTGTTGACGGCGAGGAACACCGGTGCATTGGCTTCGCGCAGCTGCTGCGCGATGCGCTTGTCCTGCGGCGAGAGGCCGGCGCGGCCGTCGGTCACGAAGATGATGACGTCGGCCTCGGCGATCGCCTCGCGCGCCTGGCGGGCCATCTCCGCGTATACCCCTTCCGCGTTCACCGGCTCGAAGCCGCCGGTGTCGACGACGATGAAGGCCTTCTCCCCGAGGCGGCCCTGGCCGTAATGGCGGTCGCGGGTGAGGCCGGGCAGGTCCGCGACCAGGGCGTCGCGCGAGCGCGTGAGGCGGTTGAAGAGCGTCGACTTGCCGACGTTCGGACGGCCGACGAGGACGACGGTGGGCTTCATCGGGACCGACTCTGGGGACGGACCCTGGTTTGCGCTGCTGCCCGGTTCAGGGTCCGTCCCCGGTTTTGTTCCGGGTCCGTCCCCGGTCTTCTGATCAAAACCGCACCAAGGCTACCGAGCCCTTCTCCGTCTGCAGCGCGAGCCCGCCGGCGGCCGGCACGATCCAGCGGATCGCCGAGCCATCGGTCGCGAGCCTGCCGATCAGCGCGCCATCCTCCGGCGAGAGCACGTGCAGGAAGCCGAGGGCGTCGCCCACCACCAGCATGCCTGCATGGAGCACGGGCGAGGTGAGCTTGCGATAGAGGAGCTTGTCCTGCTTCCACACGCTCGCGCCGGAGGTCTTGTCGAGGGCGTGCACGGCACCGCTGTCGTCCACGACGTACAGGTACTTCGCGTCGTTCACCAGCGCGCGCGAGCTGGACATGTCCCGCGACCACAGCAGGTTGCGCGACTGGATGTCGATGCACGCCACCTTCGACTGGTAGGCGGCCGCGCATACCGTGCCGCCGTCGATCACCGGCAGCCCGGCGATGTCGGAGATGCGCTCGAGCTCGGTGGTGCCGCGCGGCTGGGTGACGCTCACCTCCCAGGTGAGCTTGCCGTCCTCGACGTCGAGCGCCACCAGCTTGCCGTTGGGGAAGCCGGCGAGCACGTCCTTGCCGATGGCCTGCACCCCCGCCTCGGTGCGCAGCAGCAGCGCCGGCGTGGGACGCTGGAACACCCAGCGCCGCTTGCCATCGTCCGCGGACAGGCCGAAGACGCGGCCGTCGGCGGTGCGCACCAGCACGGTCTTCGAGGCGACCGCGGGCGGCGCGATGATCTCGCCCGCGACGCTGGTGGTCCAGAGCATCTTGCCGTCCAAGTCGAGGGCCACGACCTCGCCCTTGGAGGTGCCGGCGACGATCCTGCCGTCGCCGACCTCGAGCCCGCCCGAGAACGGCTTCTTCGTCTCGACCTTGCGCGCGACGCGCCCGGAGACCTCGTCCAGGATCGTGACCGATCCGTCCGCGGCCGCGGCGTAGATGCGTCCGCCATCCGAATCGGGGCGGAAGCTGAAGCCGCCGCCCTTGCCCACCTGCGCGGTCCACGCGGCCCGCGGCGTGACCGCGGACTTGAAGGCCACGAGCGGCGTCGGCTTGTGCGCGGGCTCGTTCATGATGCCGACGGCGACGAGGGGATTCCAGGTGCTGCAGGCCACGGGCGCGAGCAGCGCCGCGGCGAGCGCGAGCTTCAAGGGGTTCATTGCGCGCCTCCCAGGGCGTTCAGCTTGGTGTCGGCGATGCCCTTCACCGGGTTGCGCGGCTCGGCCTTGTCGCTGGCGAGCTTGTAGTTGGCGCGCGCCTCGTCCAGGCGGCCCTGCGCGAGCATGATGTCGCCGCGCATGTCGGCTGCGAGCGCGACGAAGGCGTCATCCTTGTTGGCGTCGAGAGCCTTGAGGGCCTCGTCGTATTTCTTTTCCTCGAGCAGCACCGCCGCGAGGCGCATGCGCGCGACGCCACGATGCTCGTCGACGCCCTTGTCGACCACCCACTGCAGGTGGCCGCGGGCCTCGGCGAGGTTGCCGGCATCGAACGCCGTCTTGGCCGCGAGGAGTGCCGCCTCCGAGGCGGGGAACGTGCCCGGGTGCTTGGCCACCAGCGGCTTGGCCGCATCGGCGATCTTCTTCGCGTCCTTCGACTTGGCCGCCTCAGCCACCGGCGTGAACATCGCCGCGGCATCGTCGGCCTGGCGCGCGTTCCAGTACTGCCAGCCGCGCCAGCCGGCGATCGCCAGCAGCGCCGCGGCGATCG
>JBKJTM010000509.1:0-3137 GCA_046590805.1 Usitatibacter sp. | reverse complement strand
GTTGTTCACGCGCGCCGGCGACGTGAAGATCAAGAATGCGCGCCATCGCGAGGACACCGCGCCCCTCGATCCGCATTGCGCCTGCTACGCCTGCGCGAATTTCAGCCGCGCCTACCTCCATCACCTGCACCGCGCCAACGAGATCCTCGGCGCGCGCCTGAACACCATTCACAACTTGCATTACTACCAGGAGGTGATGGCCGGCCTGCGCCAGGCGATCGAGCGCGGCGAGCTGCAGGCGTGGCGGCGCAGCTTCCACGCGGGAAGGGCCGGCGAACCCCTCGAGTGACGCTCGCGGGGTTGAAAACCGCTGCCGGCCACCCAAGCGTGTGAAAACGGGGCTCCCCGGGGTGGGAAATCGGGCCCTCGCCGTGCTAAAATATCAGGCTTCAATCGCAGGGAAAATCCCTGTCGCATCAAGAACTTCGCTTCTCAGAACTCCCCCTGGAGAACACCCAATGATCGCAACCGCATTCGCCCAGACTGCCGGCGGCAGCCCGCAGGGCGGCGACACCTTGCTGGGCATGCTGCCCATCATCCTGATGTTCGTGATCCTCTACTTCCTCATGATCAGGCCGCAGATGAGGAAGGCGAAGGAGCACCGCACCATGGTCGAAGCCCTGCAGAAGGGTGACGAGGTCGTCGCGGTCGGCATCCTCGGCAAGATCTCGAAGGTGAGCGACAACTACGTGACGCTCGAGGTCGCGCCCAACGTTTCGATCCAGATCCAGAAGAGCGCTGTCAACACGCTCCTGCCCAAGGGCACCATCAAGGACGCGCAGTGAACCGGTATCCCCTCTGGAAGTACATGCTCATCGGCGTGGCACTGCTGGTGAGCCTCATCTACGCCGCGCCCAACCTCTTCGGCGAGGTCCCGGCAGTGCAGGTCTCGGGTGCCCGTGCCGCCATCAAGGTTGACGATGCGCTGCGCGCTTCGATCGACGCGGCCCTCAAGGCCGGCAAGGTCGATAGCCAGGGCACCGAGCAGACGGAAACCTACCTGCGCTTTCGCTTCGCCGATGCCGACACGCAGCTGAAGGCGCGCGACATCATCCAGGCCAAGGTGGGCCAGGGCTACCTGGTGGCGCTGAACCTCGTCCCCGATTCGCCGAAGTGGCTGCAGGCGCTCGGCTCCAAGCCGATGTACCTGGGCCTCGACCTGCGCGGCGGCGTGCACTTCCTGCTGGAAGTGAACATGGCAGCGGCCAAGAACAAGTCGGTGGAGCGCTATCTTGGCGATACGCGCACGCTGCTTCGCGACCGCAAGATCTATTACTCCGGCCTCGCGCGCGATCGCGACGACCGCATCGTGGTCAAGTTCCGCGAGCCCGAGCAGCGCGCCGCGGCGCTGAAGGCGCTCGCCGACCAGATGCCCGACCTCGCCATCCGCGAGCAGGACGTGGACGGCGAGGGCGCGATCGTCGCCAGCATCAAGCCCGAGGTGGTGAAGCGCGAGCAGGAACAGGCGCTGCTGCAGAACATCCAGACGCTGCGCAACCGCGTGAACGAGCTGGGCGTGGCCGAGCCGATCGTGCAGCAGCAGGGCGTCGACCGCATCGTGGTGCAGCTGGCCGGCGTGCAGGACCCGACCCGCGCCAAGGACATCCTCGGCCGCACCGCCACCCTCGAGGCGCGGCTGGTCTCCGAGGAGCACGCCGCCGGTCCGGGCAGGGATGCCTTCAGCCAGTACAAGGACACCTCCGCGGCCTTCGGCACCGACAAGTTCCTCGACGTCGACGGCAGCCCGGTCCTGGTGAAGAAGCAGGTGATCTTCACCGGCGACCGCGTGCGCGACGCGCAACCCGGATTCCAGGCGCCCGAGGAAGGCGGCGGCGCGGTGGTGAACATGGTCCTCGACGACACCGGCGGGCGGATGCTGCGCCAGGTGACGCGCGAGAACATCAAGAAGCGCATGGCGATGCTGCTGGTGGAAAAGAACAGCACCGTGGTGCTCACCTGGCCGGTGATCCAGGACGAGCTGGGATCGCGCTTCCGCATCACCGGCATGCCGAGCACCGAGGAGGCGAAGAACCTCGCGCTGCTGCTGCGTGCCGGCGCCCTGGCCGCCCCGATGGAGATCATCGAGGAGCGCACCATCGGCCCGAGCCTCGGCGCCGAGAACATCGCCAAGGGCTACAAGGCGGTGATCGGCGGCTTCATCGCGATCGCGGTCTTCATGATCGCCTACTACGCGCTCTTCGGCGTGATCTCGGTGCTGGCCCTCGCCGCGAACCTGCTCTTCCTGGTGGCGTTGCTGTCGATGATGCAGGCGACCCTGACGCTCCCCGGCATCGCAGCGGTGGCGTTGACGCTCGGCATGGCGATCGACGCCAACGTGCTGATCAACGAGCGCGTGCGCGAGGAGCTGCGCTCCGGCATGAGCCCGCAGATGGCCATTCAAGCAGGCTACGAGCGTGCCTTCGGCACCATTCTCGACTCCAACGTGACCACGCTGATCGCGGGCCTCGCGCTGCTCGCCTTCGGCTCCGGGCCGGTGCGCGGCTTCGCGGTGGTCCACTGCCTGGGCATCCTCACCTCGATCTTCAGCGCCGTGGTGGTCTCGCGCGGCGTGGTGAACCTGATCTACGGCGGGCGCAAGAAAGTGCAGAAGCTTTCGATCGGCGACACCTCGTGGCACAAAGCGAAGGCGGCCTGACCATGGAATTCTTCAAGATCAAGCGCAGCATCCCCTTCATGCGGCACGCGAAGGTGTTCAACATCATCTCGTTGATCACCTTTCTCGTCGCGGTGGGGCTTCTTGTCGGCCGCGGCCTGCATTTCTCCATCGAGTTCCTCGGCGGCACCGTGATGGAGGTGAGCTACGACCACCCGGCGGAGCCGGAGCGCATCCGCACGGCGTTGGGCAAGATCGGCCTCACCGACATCTCGGTGCAGAACTTCGGCACTTCCCGCGACGTGCTGGTGCGCATGCCGCTGAAGAAGGTCGAGGGCTCCAGCCAGAACGTCGAGATGCAGAAGCAGGCCGACCAGGTGGTCGCGGCGCTGAAGGCGGACGACAAGTCCGCGCAGATGAAGCGCATCGAGTTCGTCGGCGGCCAAGTGGGCAAGGAGCTCGCCTCCGATGGGGCGCTGGCGCTGCTCTTCGTCTGCTTCGGCATCATGATCTACCTCGCCTT
>JBKJTM010000485.1:0-5778 GCA_046590805.1 Usitatibacter sp. | reverse complement strand
CAACCTAGCGTGCAAGTTCTGTTTCACGCCAGGTACCTGGATCGCGACCAACGACGGGATGCGCCGCATCGGTGACTTGTTCGATGCATGCTCAGAAAGCATTCCGCTCGGCGAGGGTTGCGTCGGCTTTCCGAGTGGCCTGGAGGTGTGGACGCGAGAACACCTTCGTGACGCGTGTTCGCTCCGCATGGCGCGTCCACACCTCCAGGCCACTCGGAAAGCCGACGCAACCCTCGCCGAGAGGAGTGCTTTCGGCGCATGCATCGAACAAGTCACCGATGCGGCGCATCCCGTCGTTGGTCGCGATCCAGGTACCTGGCGTGAAACAGAACTTGCAGGCGAGGTTGCAGCCGGCGGTGCCGAAGGAGAGCACCGCGCTGCCCGGAAGGAAGTGGTTCAGCGGCTTCTTCTCGATGGGGTCCAGGCAGAAGCCGGACGAGCGGCCATAGGTGGTGAGCACCATGGCATCGCCGTGGCGCGCGCGCACGAAGCAGGCGCCCCGCTGTCCCTCGTGCAGGCGGCACTCGCGCGGGCAGAGGTCGCACTGGATGCGGCCGTCGTCGAGGCGCTGCCACCAGCGGCCGGGATGGAGTGCGCCGCCGAGATCCTCGGGCACGCGCGATGTCACCGGAACTTGTCCACCGTGTAGCGCGAGAGGCGCAGGTCCGGATGCCAGAAGGTGCGCGGCAGTCCGGCCTTGCGCTTCAGCTCGCCCAGGAACTCAGTCGGCTCCGGAAGGCTTTCCCACACCTGGGGCAGGAACGTCGAGCGCATCTCGCCGTAGTCGAGGCAGATGCCGTCGATGCCCGGGCGCATCTGCGCGATCGCATCGCCCTCGGTCTCCGCGGCCAACGGCTCGCGCGGCGACAACATCGAGACCTCCACCTGCAGGCGCGCGATCTCGCCGGCGATCACCGGCGGGAAGCGTGGATCGCGGTAGGCGGCCGCGCGGGCATTGCGCACCACGTCCTCGCCGAGCGGGCGATGCGCCTCGACCGAGCCGATGCAGCCGCGCAACTCGCCAGCGAGATGCAGCGTCACGAACGAAGCGCCGGGCAGCAGCAACCACTCTTCGGGCCAGCGCTGCTCGATGCCGGTCTCGCCGGGCTGCTCGATCGCGGCGCGCGCGATGACGAGGAGCGTGGCGCCGCGTGTTTCGCGCTCAGCCATGGCGCTGCGACGCGTGGAAGGCGAAAGCGCCGTAACCGACCACTCGATCCCGGTCCCCCGCCGTATCACCCGAATTGCGCAGGTCCACCTGCTCGGCGACGAGACCGCGCGTGCGTGCGATCCGCAGCAATCCGTTGATCGGAGCCGCGCCGCACGCCGCTTCGGGATCGAGCGAGTCGCGCAGGTCGAGGATCGCCCGCCCGGTGTTCGCGTCGGTCGCGCGCGCCGCGTCATAGGGAAGATAGTGCGAGAGATCCGAGCTCACCACGATGAGCGTCTCCTCGCCTCCCCACAGCAGGTCGTAGGCGCTCGCCATGTCGCGCGGCGTGCAATCGCCCACCACCAGCGGCACCAGCGAGAATCCGCCCAGCACCGATTGCAGGAACGGCAGGTGCACCTCCAGCGAATGCTCCATCGCGTGCGCGCGGTCGCTCACCTCGACGAACGGCAGCCGGCGCAGGGCGGCGATCGCCGCCGTATCGAGCTCCACCGTGCCCAACGGCGAGTCGAAACCATCCACGGACGGTGCCGCGACCCCGCGAACGTACACGCGATGCGCGGGACCGGCGAGCACCACGCGCTTGATTTTGCCCCGCAAGGGTGCCAGTCGCGCGTAGATCGATGCCGCGATCGGGCCCGAATAGATGTAGCCCGCGTGTGGCGCGATGATCGCCTTGGGAGGAGCAGTGCCAACTGGCGAGACATGGGAGAGATAGGCGGCGACCGCTTGCGCGAGCGGCGCAGCGTCGCCGGGGTAGAAGGTGCCTGCCACGGCAGGCGATCGGTTGCGGGCCACGGGCAACCTCAGGGGTGGATCAGAATTCCAGACTACACCCCAGCGATGCATCCCGGCACGACGCCCGCGGGAGCCCGAACGGCGGATGCCGCGATCAGCGCAACGGCGCGAGTGCGATCCGCAGCCCCAGGTCGTCGTTGCCGTTGTGCGGCATGTCGCGATAGCGATTCGCCGGCCGGGCCCCGCGCGGGCCGGCCCACCAGCTGCCGCCGCGGCTCGCCTTGGCGCTGCCGCTCGCCGGCCCCTGGTAGTCGGTCACGCTGCCGCCGGGATAGGGTGCATACCAATCGAAGCACCACTCCCAGACGTTGCCGAGGGTGTCGTGCAAGCCCCAGACATTGGCCTTGCGCGTGCCCACGCGTTGCGTCTGGCGGCTGTTCTGGTCGTGCCACGCCTGCTCGTCGACCGGCTCCGCGAATGCGCCGCTGCGCCCCGCCCTGGCGGCGTACTCCCATTGCGCTTCCGTGGGGAGGGTGTATGCGTACCCCGCAGGCAATCCTCCGGCCGCGCGCGCTTGCTCGGTGAGGCGGCGGGCGAACTCCATCGCATCGTTCCAGGAGACTTGCTCGACCGGCAGATCATCGCCCTTGAAGCGGCTGGGATCCGCCGACATCACGGCGCGCCACTGCGCCTGGGTGACTTCGGTCCTGCCGATCCAGAAACCGCGCGTGATGGCGACGCGCGTCTCGGGACCCTCGTCGCCTCCGCGGCTGGCCTCGCTGGCAGGGCTGCCCATGAGGAACGTGCCGGCCTCGATCCAGCGCAGGGGGATGCCGGGCGGCTCGAGCACGAAAGCGTGTCCCGGCCGAGGGGCTGTCGCTTGCGCGCCGGCGGCCAGCGCCGCCGCGCCGAGAAGCGCCGCGAACCCCCTGGCAAGCGCGCGCATCACTTGCCTTTCGAGACCTCCACGGCTCCCGGATGATGGACGAGGAAGCGACACTCGCCCGCCGCCTCGCATCCGAGCGTGTGCTTCATGCCCGCGGGGATGCTCACGAATCCGCCGGGGCCGAGCTCACGGTAGTCGCCGCCGACCTCGACAGTGAAGGTACCCGCGAAGACCACGATGTGAACCTCGCGGTTGCGGACCAGGTCCGCGGCCTTCGAGTTGAATTTCCAGCGCACCATCGCGCCGCTGTCCCCCACCTTCGGGTCGCCCCAGAGCGCTGCCTGCTGCGCGCCGGCGGGTTCGTCCACAGGCGACCACTTGAGGTCGCGGGCGTTGGTGAGCACCGCGGCCTCGGCCGCGGCGGCGAGCGCGGGAAAGAACATCGCCATGCACAGGGCAGCGCTGCGAATCGTGCCGTGGATCGCCATGGTCAGCCTGCCTTGCGCGCCGGCACGTGGTTCGGATATTCCCAGCGGCCCACGTTGTCGCGCACCCACTCGTAGTACCAGCGCACGCCGGCATCCTCCGCGCTCTTGCCGTAGCCGCCCATTTCCGCATGAGGGGCGCTGCCGTCGCGCCCCGTGACGCCGGTGATGAAACCGGCATGCAGGAAGATCGCGGCATTCGGAGTCTTCTTGTACGTCTCGAACCACGCGTAGTTCTCGGCCAACCCCTTTTCGGTATAGACCCCGTCGGTATCGTAGTTGTCGCGCTTGTGGCTCTCGACGTTCATGGTGAAGCCCTTCGTCGGGATCGGCATGGTCTTCTGGATGATGTTGAAGTCCGCGCCGGGAAAGGAAGGCTCGGTGTTGCGGTCGATCGTCGGGCACACTCCCGCGGGGACGTCGGGATTGGCCTCCTTGAACCAGCGATGCATGCGCGCCTTCTTGTCGGGGCCGCCGGGCTCCTTGAAGATGTCGGGCACCACGCGGCGGTGGTTGTACTCGTGCATGATGTCCACGAACACGTTGCGCAATCCGCGATCCTTGAGGAAGCGCCCGGTTTCCTGCAGCGCGCGCTTGAAGGATTCCTCGCCCTGCATGTTGGCGACGTTGCGCGGCGTGAACACCGTGACGCCGACCACGATGCCGCGCTTGTCGGCCTCGCGGATCAGCCACTCGAGGCGTTGCGCGAACGCGGGCTTGAGGCGCCCGTCGGCCTCGAAGCCGTTCCTCGCCGCCCACTCCTCCGGCCATCCGGTATTGGTCCCCATCACGGTGACGATGAAGCCGTTGATGCCGTGCGCCGCCATGTTGTCGAAGTTGCGAATGAATCGCTCGGTCACCGCCGGGCTCATGAGGGCGTTGCCGCCGCGGATTCCCCAGATCTTGAACTCGTTGCCGTCGAGATAGGAGCGGTCGTTGCGTATCTCAAACTTCTTGGTCGGTGCCGCGGGAGCGGGCGCCTGCGCCGCGGCATTGAGCGCTGATGCGAGCGACAACAGAAGGGCGGGGACGATCTTGCGCATGGCGTGGCTATCCAGCCGCTCAACTCGCCGGCAGGATCGGATCCATGATGATCACCTGGTCCTCGATGCGGATGCTCTGCTTCTCGTCGCTCGCCTTCTTCCACACCGGGTCGTTTCTCAGCTTCACCCGCACCGCCTCCTTGACCTGGTCGCGTCGAGCGAGGCCCGCGATGTCGCTGTACTCGTACAGGAAGATCATGTCCCAGGGGCGCCCGGTGTTGTGCTGGTTGAAGTACACGCCCCACCACGACAAGGCGCCCTCGGCGATCCAGCCCTCGTTCTGCGGCTTCACGTAGGTCTCGAAGTACTTCTTGTAGGTCGGCTTGCCGATGCCCTTCTCGAGGTGGTACGGAATCCATAGGTACACCGCCTTCGACAGGTCGCGCTTCGCGGTGGGGCCGCCATGGAAATTCAGGTCGGCGAGGTAGGTGGTGACCGGGGCGCAGAGCCTGAGAGCTTCCGGGCTCATCCCCGCGGGCGTGGTCCGCTCGACCACCTTCCATTTCGCGGAATCGACGTAGCGGTCGAAATCCAGGCGCACCAGCATGTCGGGCGCGGTGTCGCCGCTATTCACGTAGGCGCTGAAGAGGACGAGGTAGTCCTTGAACACGCCCTCTTTCTTCCACTTCTCGAACTGGTTCACCCCGGCGCCGCCCATGTGTGCGCGAAAGGCGGCCCTCTTGTCCGGAGCACATTGGTAGGTGATGAAGATGCTCATCGGCCCTTCGCCCTTCTCCTGGGCCGGGGCACGCAGGGGCATTGCAAGCAGGACGAGGGCAGCGAATGCAGCGGCGGCGAGGCGAGTCGATCTCATGGGATCTCCAGTGACGTACGGCGGCAATGTGAGGATGCTAGCTCAAGAAAGCGTGAGGCGCGCGCGGACCTTGCCGGCCCTGTCGTGACGTCCGACGAGGCAGATTGCCGTGCCCGCGGTCGCTTTCACCGTCCACTCGCATTGCCCGCGGTCGCCGGTCAGGTCGAGGTTCGGCAGGAATGCCTGCAGCGAAGGCCTGCTCGCGCGCCCCTCGAGCTGCGCGCCCTCGACGCGCGGCTTGCCTCCCGCGAGCGATGCGCCCTCGGGAAGCTCGATCTCGTAGACCACGCCACGCGTGACCTTGCGCTCCAGCGCGCGCTTGGAGACATAGGTCGGCAGGTAACCGGTGTTCTGCACCGCGAGCCGCACCTTCCACGTGTCAGCGCCGAGGCGCGTGGCCTCAGCCTTGAAGACTTCGAGCCTCGGCAGCGTGAGCGCCTGCCACACCAGCCAGCCGGGGAAGCGCTTCACCTCGCGCTCGAGGTATTTCTTCGGCGGGTTGCGGAAGACACCCAGCTTGTTCCAGCCGCCCAGCTCGACCGGTCCCAGCTGCGGATGCTCGAAGGGATACCACGCGACATAGCCCGTGCCCTCGAGCTCGCGGTCGCTCCAGCGCAGCAGCTTGAGGTCGTCCTCGGGCGGGT
>JBKJTM010000128.1:0-3876 GCA_046590805.1 Usitatibacter sp. | reverse complement strand
CGCGACTTCATGACCATGCGCCGCATCGGCGTGATGCAGGAGCTCACCCGCAAGGCAAAGCGTGAGCTTCGTGCCGAGCGCTTCGAGAAGGAGGCCCTCAAGGGGCTCGCGGAGCAGGACGCGACGCGAGCGACGATCCGCCGTGATACCGCGCTTGCCTGGCTCGATACCTGGTATGCGGAGGCGATGGCGCGCGTCATCGCCGAGCAGCGGCTGCGCGGGCTGCAGGAAACCCAGGGCGCCGAGGCCGAATACCGCGCCGGGCGGGGAAGCCAGTCCGACGTGCTGATGGCGCGGGCGGGATTGGCGATGCTCGACGATCGCGCCGCCGAGATCGAGCGCAAGGCGCGCAATGCACGGACCATGCTGGCGCGCTGGACCGGCGCCGAGGCCGAGCGCCCGCTCGCGGCGAAGCCGGGAATCGACGCGGTCAACCTCGACGCCCACGGGCTCGACGAGCAGCTCGCGCGCCATCCGGAAGTCACCGTATTGCTGCGCCAGGAAGAAATGGCCGCGGCGGAAGCGCGCGTGGCTCGCGCCAATCGCGATCCCGACTGGAGCGTGGAGCTCGCCTACAGCCTGCGCGGCTCCGCGTTCGGCGACATGGTCTCGGTGGGCGTGTCCATTCCGTTGCCGTGGGACCGCGCCAACCGGCAGGACCGCGAGCTCTCCGCCAAGCTCGCCGCGGTCGGCCAGGCCCGGGCGCAAAGGGACGAGCTGCTGCGTCAGCACGTCGCCGAGGTGCAATCGATGATCCACGAGTGGGAGAGCAACAAGACGCGCCTCGTGCGCTACGAGCGCGAGATCGTCCCGCTCGCCACGGCGCGCGCCGATGCGTCGCTCGCCGCCTATCGCGGCGGCAAGTCGAAGGTGAACGAGGTGCTCGCCGCGCGCCGCGCCGAGCTCGACGCGCGCCTGCAGGCGTTGCAGCTCGAGGCGGAAACCGCGCGCATCTGGGCGCAACTCAACTTCCTGGTTGCCGAGGAACGCAAATGAAGCCACGCACTCTGGTCGTCGCGCTCGCCGCGGCATTGCTCGTCGCCGCCGGCGGGTACGGGCTCTACTCGATCGGCATGGACCGCGGCATGAAGATGTCCGCCCCCGCCGACGCCCCGCAGAAAGGTGGCGCCCCCGCGAGCGCCGCCGACAGCGGCGGACGCAAGGCGCTCTACTGGCACGATCCGATGGTGCCGGGCCAGAAATTCGACAAGCCGGGCAAGTCCCCCTTCATGGACATGCAGCTGGTGCCGGTGTACGCGGACGAGGCCGACGCGGGCGGGGTGAGCATCAGCCCGCGCGTGCAGCAGAACCTCGGCGTGCGCATCGCGGAGGCGACCCGGGGCGAGGTGGCGCCGGTCATCGAGGCGGTCGGCACCGTGGTCTACAACGAGCGCGACATGGCGGTGGTGCAGGCGCGAGCCAACGGCTTCGTCGAGAAGCTGCATGTGCGCGCGGCGCTCGACCCGGTGCGCCGCGGCCAGCCGCTCGCCGATCTCTATGTGCCCGACTGGGTCGCGGCGCAGGAGGAATACCTGGGCGTCATGCGCATGGGCGGGCCGGAGCTCGACTCGCTGCGCGAGGGCGCGGCGCAGCGCATGCGGCTCGCCGGCATGAACGAGGACCAGGTCCGCCGCGTGATCTCCACCGGCAAGGTGCACCCGCGCTTCACGCTCACCTCGCCCATCGACGGTGTGGTGGTGGAGTTGGGCGCGCGCGAGGGCATGACGGTGATGTCGGGCGCCGCGCTCTTCCGCTTGAATGGCCTCTCGCCCATCTGGGTGAATGCCGAGGTGCCCGAAGCGCACGCCGCCCACGTGCGGCCCGGCAACGCGGTCGAGGCGCGCGCCGCGGCGCTGCCCGGCCGCACCTTCAAGGGCAAGGTGAATGCCATCCTGCCCGAGGTGAATGCCGCGACGCGCACCTTGAAGGCGCGCGTCGAGCTCGCGAATCCGGGGGGGCAACTGGTGCCCGGCATGTTCGCCACGGTGATCTTCTCGGGACCGGCGCCGCGCCAGGTGGTGATGGTGCCGACCGAGGCGGTGATCCCGACCGGCAAGCGCACGGTCGTGGTGCTCGCCGAGACGGGCGAGGACGGCAAGCAGCGCTTCAAGCCCGTGGACGTCGAGACCGGCTCCGAGTCGGCCGGCATGACCGAGATCCGCAAGGGCCTGGAGCCCGGCATGAAAGTGGTCGTCTCCGGGCAATTCCTGATCGACTCCGAGGCGAACCTCAAGTCCACGACGGCGCGGTTCGCCGAAGGCGGCGCGCCCGCGGCCAAGGCGCACACCGCCGACGGCAAGATCGAGTCGATCGATGCCCATAGCGCGCTCCTGTCCCATGGCCCGATCCCCGAGCTCAAGTGGGGCGCGATGACGATGGAGTTTAAGGTGCGCCATGGCGTGCCGGTCGAGGGCATCAAGCCCGGGGCGCCGGTGACCTTCGAGTTCGTCGACGCCGGTGGCGGCCAGTACGAGATCACCGCGATCCGGCCGAAGGCGGCGAAATGATCGCCTCACTCATCCGCTGGTCGATCGGCAACCGCTTCCTGGTGCTGCTCGCCACGGTGTTCGTGACCGGCTGGGGCGTGCTCTCGCTCACGCGCACGCCGCTCGACGCGCTTCCCGACCTCTCGGACACGCAGGTCATCATCCGCACCACGTTTCCGGGCCAGGCGCCGCAGATCGTCGAGAACCAGATCACGTTCCCGCTCACCACGACCATGCTTTCGGTGCCCGGGGCGAAGGCGGTGCGCGGCTACTCGTTCTTCGGCGACTCCTTCGTCTACATCATCTTCGACGACGGCACCGACCAGTACTGGGCGCGCTCGCGCGTCCTCGAGTACCTGAACCAGGTGCAGGCGCGGCTTCCGGCGCAGGCGAAGACCTCGCTCGGCCCGGACGCCACCGGCGTCGGCTGGGTGTACGAGTACGCGCTGGTGGACCGCAGCGGCAAGATGGACCTCGCGCAACTGCGCGCGCTGCAGGACTGGTTCCTCAAGTACGAGCTGAAGGCGGTCGCCAACGTGGCCGAGGTGGCGAGCGTCGGCGGCATGGTGCGCCAGTACCAGATCGTGCTGGATCCGGCGAAGCTGCGCGCCTACGGAATTCCCCACGGGCGCGTGGTCGATGCGGTGCAGAAAGCCAACCAGGAGACCGGCGGCTCGGTGCTCGAGCTGGGGGAAGCCGAATACATGGTGCGCGCCTCGGGCTACCTGCAGACGCTCGACGACTTCCGCAAGATTCCCCTTACCTCGACCGACGCCGGCGTCTCGGTGCGCCTGGGCGACGTGGCGCGCATCCAGGTGGGCCCGGAGATGCGCCGCGGAATCGCGGAGCTGGACGGCGAGGGCGAGGTGGCCGGCGGCATCATCATCATGCGATCGGGCAAGAACGCCCTCGAGACCATCGATGCGGTGAAGGCGAAGATCGCGGCGTTGAAGCCGGGACTGCCACCGGGCGTGGAGATCATCCCCACCTACGACCGCTCGAACCTCATCAAGCGCGCGGTGGGCAACCTCGAAGAGAAGCTGGTCGAGGAGTTCATCGTCGTGGCGGTGGTGTGCATCGCGTTCCTGTTCCACTTCCGCTCGGCATTCGTCGCCATCGTCTCGCTGCCGCTCGGCATCCTCATCTCGTATACCGTCATGTACTACCAGGGCGTGAACGCCAACATCATGTCGCTGGGCGGGATCGCCATCGCCGTGGGCGCGATGGTCGATGCGGCGGTCGTCATGATCGAAAATGCGCACAAGCACATCGAGCAGTGGAAACACGCTCACCCCGATGAAGCACTGGCGGGGGCGCAACATTGGCAAGTCATTGGCGACGCCGCAGTGGAAGTCGGGCCGGCCCTGTTCTTTTCACTGCTCATCATCGT
>JBKJTM010000077.1:0-16556 GCA_046590805.1 Usitatibacter sp. | reverse complement strand
TCGGGCTCTCCGGCGATTACCCGAGCGGGACTCGCACCCGCTGGCTCGTTACAGCACGACTCCGCTCGCTCGTCGGCTCTCACCTTCTCACTCACGGATTCTTCAGGACGCACCATGCCCCGATTCTAGCGTCCGGGGTCGGCCATCGTCGGCTCGACGCGAGCCGCGGACTGCTCCGGCGGCCGCGGCCGGCTGCGGCGCACGATCCACCAGATCGCCAGGCCGATGAGGATCAGCGGCGCGAACGCGAACGAGAGCGAGATCGTGACCACCATCGCCACGAAGACCAGCAGGCCGAGCAGGAAGAAGCCGAGGCCGTAGAGCACCAGCACCGCGATCGCGAGCGCCGCCACCACCACCACGAAGGCGATGATGGCGCCCGCAAGCGCCACGAGGACGCCCGCCGGACCCGTCACGACATCGTCGCCGAGCGTCACCGGCAGCGCTCCGGCGGCGACCGCCACCACCCCGGCGATGGCCGCCACGCCCGCGATGAACACCAGCGCGAGGAAGAAGTAGTAGAGGCCCTTGCGCCAGCCGCGTTCCATCGCGGCCAGCACCAGCCAGGTCTGCGGCCAGAAGCCGGTCGCGGCGGGTTGCGGCGACGGGGGCTGCGGCGGCGGTGGCAGCGGCACCTCGAGGGCCGAGGCCTGCGCGGCAGCCGCGGAGCGGCCCGTGGCCGAGCGCGTGCCCTCGGCCGGCACTTCGATGGTGGCGACCACGCCCTGCGGCTGGTTCGCGACCAGCGTGAGCTTGGCGGCATCGCCGTAGAGCGCCGCGAGCCGCTCGCGGATGTTGGCGAGTCCCACGCCTGCGCCGGGTGTCTCGCTGAAACCGCGACCCGTGTCCGCGACCGAGAGGCTGAGGCGCCCGCCGGCGAGCGCGGCGGCGATGCGCACCGCTCCGCCCTCGCGCTGCGGCTCGAGCCCGTGCTTGATCGCGTTCTCCACCAGGGAGGGCAGCATCAGCGGCGGGAATGGCATCTCCATCAACTCCGCCGGCACGTCGATCTCGAAGGCGAGGCGCTTGCCCATGCGCATCTGCAGGATGTTGAGGTAGGCGCGCGCGAGCTCGATCTCCTGCCCGACGGTCGAGACCGACTCGCGCATCTTCGGCAGCGCGTTCCTCAGGTACTGGATGAGGTGGCCGGTCATCTCGTGGGCCTTCGCCGGGTCGACTTCCGTCAACGCCTGCACGCTCGCGAGCGTGTTGTAGAGGAAGTGCGGCTCCACCTGGGCCTGCAGCGCGGCGAGCTTGGCCTCGGTCACCTGCTGGCCCATGCGGTGGTACTCGGCTTCGCGGCGCTTCACGTCGGCAACGCGCTGCGAGGCGCGCGAGCGATCGCCGAAGATCTTCACCACCACGGCGACGATGAAGAGCGGCACCAGGATCAGGATCAGGGCGGCGCCGATGCCGATGCGGTACATGTCGCCGGTCACGTCGCGGCGGATGCGGTTCGCGACATCGGGCGGCAACGTCGGCGGCGGCGGCGAAGCGATCTCGCCCGAGGCCGCACCGGGCGCGGGCGGCAACGCGGGGGGCGTGTCCGGTGGCGGCGGCGTGTCGAGCTCGATCTGAATCGCGGGCTTGCCGCCCTTGCTCGGGCCGATGGAGATGCTTGCGCCCTTCTCGGCGCGGCGCACGGCGCGCTCGGCGTCGCGTTCGGCGCGCTCGGCCCGCCTCAGCGTCTGCTCCAGCGACCTCATCGCCGCGGCGCCCTCGGGGCCCGCGTTCTGCAGCGCCTGCTCCGTCTCGCGCCGCGCATTCCTCACCGCGTCGCGCATGGTGCGCGTCGCCTCGCGCGCGGCCTCGAGCGCCTCGCGCTTGGAGCGCATCACCTCGCTGCCTGCCTCGCGCAGCTCCTGGCGCGCCTCCTCCAGCCCTGCGAGCGCCTGCTCGAGCTCCGCGCGCCGCTCCGGATCGTTGGTGCGCGCGAGCATCCCCCTGATCACTCCGCGCCCGAGGTTGATGGCGTTCTCGGCGAAGGTGTTGTCGATCTCGCGCTTGATCGCGCGGGTTTCCTCGGCGGTCTTGCCGTCGTCGCGGTACTGGATGATGTGATAGGGCGTGACGAACGCCGCGAGCGCCGCGAGCGTGGCGATGCCCCCGAAGAGGAGGGCCCACCAGGGCGTCCTGTGGAGCGCTTCGCTGAACGATTTCATCGGGAGATGGTACTTGCGGGGGTCAGTAATCGGCCAGGAGCGCGATTACGGTGGTGACCCCGGAGAGCAGCAGGACGCCGAAAAAGGTAAGCGCCGTGGGTAGGTGCGGTACGAGGGCATCGATGAGCGTCATGGGGGCCGGCCTGGATGGGGGTGGCGAGGTGCCCAATCTAGGGGGGCCGGGCCCGCCGATCCAGCGCCACGAGCCGAAATGCAGATTCCAGGGGGTGAGGCGTTGCCGGGATCGACCGGGGACAGACACTTTTCCCGTGGGCGGCAGCGGCCGCCAGAACTGGCCGGATCGAGCTCGCCCAGCAGCTCCTTGATCGGCTTCCTGATGAGCGCTTCGGCCTCGCAGGCCACGACGCGGGTGACCGCCGGTGGCAAAAGGTGTGCGACGAAACGCGCCCCGGTGGTGCTGAAGGCGAAAAAAACCCGGCCTGGGGCCGGGCGGAGTCACCTGCTGGGGAAGGAGAGGTTCAGACGCGCTGGCCCTCGACCACGATGATGAGGCGCGCTTCGGGCTCGATCGTGACCGCCGGGGCGGTGTACACGACCTGCGTGGGGGTGGCAGCGGCAGGCTCCGCGTGGGGCGCCACGATCATCGCGGCGCCGGCGACCCAGAACCACGCGCAGACCGCGAGAGTGACCACGGAGGCGACCGCGGAATTGCTGGGAAGTCGGTCGAATTTGTAGTTGCCCATGTCCCTTGCTCCCTGGCTTGGCGTTCATGTTCGCTTGAACCTGAACGCAAGATTAGGGAGCGCGGGCGGACCGCGGAAGCGGAAAGCGACGAAATGCGGAAATCCGGGGGCAAAACGCCTCGCCCGCCGGTTGGCTACACCCTCGCCATAGCGTGGGTACGGGCGTCCCTGATGATCTGGGGCGCGAAAGACCCCACCAGCATCCCCGCCACCGAGGCGAACAGCCCCACTATCTGCGGCGGGACCGTGGCGTCGGCGAAGAAGCGCTCGCACACCACCCACACGGCCAGGCCCGCCAGCGCCGAAAGCACGGCCCCCTGGGTGGTGGCGCGGCTCCAGTAGATCCCGCACGCCAGCGGCACGAAGGCGCCGACCAGGGTCACCTTGTACGCGTTCTGCACCATCTCGTACATGGTGCTGGTGTTGTTGAGCGCGAACACCAGCACGCCCGCGGTGAACAGCACCAGCACGATGCGCAGCATGAGGAGGAAGCGCTTGTCGCCCATCTCGCCGAAGAGCGGCTTGATCACGTTCTCGGTAAAAAGCGCGGTCGGCGCGAGCAGTGCTCCCGAGGCGGTCGAAAGGATGGCGGACAGCAGCGCGCCGAAGAACATCACCTGCGCGAAGATCGGCGTGTGCGCGAGCACGAAGTTGGGCAGGATCAGCTGCACCTCGCGCCCTTCCTGCTTGAGGAGGGCGTTCACCATCGCCGGGTCGACCATCAGCGCGGCATAGGCGAGGAACATCGGCACGAACGCGAATACGAAGTACGCCCCGGCGCCGAGGAGGGCGCCGTTGATCGCGGTTCGCTCGTCCTTCGCGCTGGTCACGCGCTGGAATACGTCCTGCTGCGGAATCGAGCCGATCGCAAGCGTCGCCCACGCGGCCACGAAGGCCCACCACTCCTTGCTGGCGCCGGTGGGCCAGAACTGGAACTTGCCGGCGTCGGAGGCGTGCTGCAGCACCTTGCCGAAGCCGCCCGCCATGCCGCTCGCGAGGATCGCGACGTAGATCAGTCCGATGACGATGATCACCGACTGGAACAGGTCGGTGAGCGCCACCGACCACATGCCGCCCAGCGTCGTGTAGACGAGGACGATGACCGCGCCCAGCAGGATCCCCTGGTCGAGGCTGATCGCGCCCTGGGAGAGCGAGTTGAAGACGATGCCGAGCGCGGTCATCTGCGCCGAAGTCCAGCCGAGGTAGGAGAGCGTCACCGCGAGGCTGGTGAGGACCTCGACACCCTTGCCGTAGCGCTTCTTGTAGAAGTCGCCGATGGTGAGGAGGTCCATGCGATAGAAGGCGCGCGCGAAGAAGAGGGCGACGAAAATCAGGCAGAAGGTGGCGCCGAACGGATCGGCCGGGATGCCGCCCAGCCCGTCCTTCACGAAGGTGGCCGAGACCGACAGGACCGTCTCCGCACCGAACCAGGTGGCGAACACCGTCGCCGTCGTCATGTAGAGCGGCAGGCTGCGGCCGGCCACCAGGTAGTCCTTGGAGCTGGAGACGAACTTCGCGGCGTAGAGCCCGATGGCGATGGTGATCGCGAGATAGACGAGGACGGAGACGACGAGCGTGGTCATGGGCGCGGCCTGCGGGAAGTTGCGCGGAGTCTAGCAAATGTCATTCGCGCGGATATACTCGGCCGCGATGATCGAGCTCGTGATTTTCGATTGCGACGGGGTGCTGGTCGATTCCGAACCGATCGCCAACCGGGTGTTCGCCCGGCAGCTCGCGGCTCACGGCCTCGCGCTGACCCCCGAGGACGTGATGCGCACCTTCATCGGGCGCTCGCGCGACACCTGCATCGAGATGGCGGGAAGGATGCGCGGCGAGGCGCTGCCGCCCGGCTTCGCGGCGACCTGGGATGCGGCACTGCACGAGGCCCTCGCGAAGGAGGTGCGGCCGGTGGAAGGGATTCCCGGGCTCCTGCGCGCGCTCGAAATTCCCTGCTGCGTGGCCTCGAACGGTGAACCCGAGCACATGCGCATCGCGCTCACCGCGGCCGGGCTGATGCCGCTGGTCGAAGGGCGGCTCTTCTCCGCCGCACAGGTGCCGCGGCCGAAGCCGGCGCCCGACCTGTTCCTGCATGCGGCGAAGACCATGGGCTTCGACCCGGGCGCATGCGCCGTGATCGAGGACACCGTGACCGGGGTGAAGGCCGCGGTCGCCGCGGGAATGCGGGCGTTCGGCTACGCCGGTGCGTCGCACACCGACGGCGAGGCGCTCGAGGCCCACGGAGCGACCGTGTTCCGCAACATGCGCTCGCTGCCATCGCTCCTCGAAGAGGCCTGATGAAGCTCATCACCTGGAATATCCAGTGGGGCCGCGGCGTCGACGGCCGCGTCGATCTCGGCCGCATCGTGCGCCGCGCCCGCGAGATCGCCGACTTCGACGTGATCTGCATGCAGGAGGTCGCGGACAACTTTCCCGCGCCCGGCCTCCAGGGCAACGACGACCGCGACCAGTTCGCCGAGCTTGGGCGGCTCCTGCCCGGGTTCCACCGCATCGAGGGCTACGGCATCGACCTGCCCGGCGAGGGCGCGCGCCGACGCCGTTTCGGCAACGTCATCTTCTCGCGCTACTCAGTGCTCTCGGCGCGCCGGCACGCGCTGCCATGGCCCGCCGATCGCGACAAGCGCAGCATGCCGCGGGTCGCGGTGGAGGCGACGCTGCAGGCCCCGATGGGTCCGGTGCGCGTCACCACGGCGCATCTCGAGTATTACTCCGACGTGCAGCGCCGCGCGCAGTCGGTGCGGCTGCGCCACCTGCACGACGAGGGTTGCCAGCGCGCAGCGCAGCGCGGCTCCGCCCCCTGCGACGGATCGCCCTTCGACGACACCCCGCAGACAGTCCACGCCATCCTCGCGGGCGACTTCAACTTCCCGCCGGAGAATCCGGCCTGGGGCGACATCCAGAGCCCGCTCGCCGGCAACGGCCCGCGCTACCGCGACGCGTGGCCGCTCCTGAACCACCACCAGCCGCACCCGCCGACCTTCTGTGTCCACTCGACCGAGTACGCGAAGATGCCCTACTGCTGCGACTTCGTGTTCGTGAGCGATGCGATGGCCGAACGCGTGCGCTCGATCGAGGTGGATTCCGCAGCGCTCGAGTCGGACCACCAACCGGTGCTGGTCGAGATCGACGATCGCTAAGAAACAGGGGCGCCCGAATGGCGCCCCTGTTGCCTTTCTTCGAGTCCGGCTTCAGGCCATGACCTACTTCTTCGCGGACTGATTGGTCGACGGTGTGCCGGTGACGGCTTCCTTGGTCGCGCCAGCGAGTTCCTTCACCTTGTCGACCGGCTTTTCCATCGCTGTGCGGAATTTGCCTTCCTTCTCGCTGCCCAGCACCTTGCCGTTGCCTGCGTCGACGAACACCTCGGTCTGGCCTTTGGCGTCCTTCACGTGGAAGGAATAGATCAGGCAGCCGTCTTCGGTTTCGATGCCGCCCTTGGACACTTGTCCACCGCCGGCGTAGTCCTGCGCGGTCTTCTTCGCGGCGGCGTGCTTCACGGTCGCCATTTTCTCCAGTTCCGCCTTCTTGGTGGTCTTCGACGCCTTCATGCTGCAGGTGTCTTTGAACGTGCCGCTGGCGGCGGAAACGGCGAACGGCGCGGCCAACAGAAGGGCGATGAGGGTGCGTTTCATAAAGTTCTCCTTGCGGAAGGGGTATGGCCCTTGGACGGGCCCGGGGGGATACAAGTTCGTACATCGCGGCGAAGATGTCTGTAGGAATTGTCCGACCAGGACTCCTCGCGCGGATGGACATTGCGAAAGACCGCGAGCAGTAGGCGATCTTGATGCCGCCCGCGACCACCAAATGCGCCACTCAGCGAAGCAGGTAGCCCACCAGAAGCACGGCGAGCACCAGGGCGATGGCGCGCAGCATGTTGGTCTGGCGCAGCTGCGCCGCTTCCAGCCGCGCGAGCGCGACCTCGAGCCGGTGCGTGGTGTCGTCGGTGAGCACCCGGTGCACCAGCCGCGGCAGCTGCGGCAGGGTGCGCGCCCAGAGCGGCGCCTCGGCGCGCAGCTGCTTCGCGAAGCCGCGAATGCCCACCTGCTCGTTCATCCAGCGCTCGAGGATCGGCTGCGCCGCCTGCCGCAGGTCGAGCTCGGGATCGAGCTGCCGCCCCAGGCCCTCGACCTGCAGCAGCGTCTTCTGCAGCAGCACCAGCTGCGGCTGGATCTCCATGCGGAAGCGCCGCGACACTTCGAACAGGCGCACCAGCAGCTTGCCGAAGTAGATGTCCTTCAGCGGCCGATCGAAGATCGGCTCGCACACCGAGCGGATCGCGCTCTCGAACTCGTCCAGCCGCGTGTCGCGCGGCACCCAGCCGGCATCGAGGTGCGCCACCGCGACGCGGTGGTAGTCGCGGTGGAAGAACGCCAGGAAGTTGGTGGCGAGGTAGCTCTTGTCCACGTCCGAGAGCGTGCCCATGATGCCGAAATCGACGCCGCAGTAGCGCCCGTCGGGCGCGACGAAAATGTTGCCGGGATGCATGTCGGCGTGGAAGAAGCCGTCGCGGAACACCTGAGTGAAGAAGATCTCGACGCCGTCGTGCGCCAGGCGCCGGATGTCGATGCCCGCGGCGCGCAGGCGCTCGACGGCGTTCACCGGGATGCCCTCGATGCGCTGCATCACCATCGCGTGGCTGTTGCACCAGTCCCAGTGCACCTCCGGGACGATGAGCAGGCGCCGGTCGGCGAAGTTGCGGCGCAGCTGGCTCGCGTTGGCCGCCTCGCGCAGGAGGTCCAGCTCCTCGGCGACCGTCTTCTCGAACTCCGCCACCACCTCGCGCGGGCGAAGGCGCCGCCCGTCCGCGGTGCGCTCGACGAACGCGGCGAGCGCGTAGAGCAGGCCCACGTCCTGGGCGATCACCTGCGCGATCCCCGGCCGCAGCAGCTTGACCGCGACCTCCCGGCCGTCGGGAAGCGTGGCGAAATGGACCTGGGCGACCGAGGCGCTGGCAACCGGCGTGCGATCGAACGTCGCGAAAACCTGGTCGTGCGGCTTGCCATAGGCGCGCGCGAGCGCGGCTTCGACCCCGGCCCACGGGAAGGGCGGCACCTCATCCTGGAGCCGGGTGAGGTCGTCGGCGACGTCCTCTGGAATGAGGTCCGGGCGAACCGACAGCAACTGGCCGAACTTCACGAACACCGGCCCCAGCGACTGCAGCGCCAGGCGCAGCCGCGTGCCCCGTGACAGGCGCCGGTCCGCGGCGAAGTAGAAGACTCGGAAGAAGGCGCGCATCCCGGCCGCGCCCCGCACGGGCAGGAAGTCGTCCAGGCCGAAGCGGCCGATGGTGTGGACGATGCGCAGGAAGCGGAGGGCTCGCATGGAAGAGCGGATTCTACCCGCCGCGGCCTTCACGTAAGGGACCGCTAACCGGCGGATTACCCTTGCAATTTGACGCTCGGCTGAAAGCGAGAGGTAATGCAAGGTCGGATGCCCACGCGTGGCGAAAGCTTTCGCGCCAGGGTGGACAAAGTGGGAGCACCAACATGAGCGTCGACACCGTGGAAGTGGCAACCAGGCTGAGGTCCGTGCTGCAGCACCCGGGGCGCAAACCCATGGATCCCAAGCCGTTGATCCTCGAGGGCCGCCAGCTGCGCCTGGAGCCCCTCACGATCGACCACGTCGCCGACCTGCACCGCGCCTGCAGGGATTCGAAGGACGGCAAGCGCACCATCTGGCGCTACCTGCTCGACGCGCGCATCTATCGCGAGCAGGGCATGGAAGGCATCGTGAAGGCGCTGCTCGAGCGCCAGGCGGCGGGGACCGACCTGCCGTTCGCGATCATCGACCTGAAGAGCGGCAACGCGGTCGGCACCACCCGCTACATGGAGATCGAGCGCGACAACCGCGTGGTCGAGATCGGCACCTGGATCGGCCTGGGCTACCAGCGCGAGGGGCTCAACCTCGAGAGCAAGCAGCTGATGCTGAAGCACGCGTTCGGCGCGCTGGGGGCGGTGCGCGTGCAGTTCAAGATCGACCATCGCAACTTCGCCTCGCTCGACGCGATCGAGCGCATCCGCGCGTTCCGCGAAGGCGTGCTGAGGAACCACATCATCCTAGCCGACGGCACCCCGCGCTCGTCGGTGTACTACAGCATCCTGGATACCGAATGGCCGGCGATCGAGGTGCACGTCGAGAGCCTGATGGAGCGCTTCGGCCGCGGCGAAGACTGACGGCGCCGCGAGGCGCGGCGCGCGGGCTCGCTAGTTCTTGTCCCGCGAGCCCATTTCGCGCTCGCGCTGCCGCAGGACGTCGATCATCACGTTGAAGACGCGCGCCAGCTGGCCGATCTCGTCGCTCGAAGTGACGCGGACGTTGGCCTTGGTGTAGTCGCCGCTCTTCAGCGCGTGGGCGGAGCTGGTGAGCTCCTGGATCGGGCGCACGATCCTGCGCGCGAACTGGGCGGTGAGCAGCAGGAACACCAGTCCCACCAGGAGCACGCTGATGAGCACCTTCTGGAAGAGCTTCTGCAACGGCTCCTCGAACATCTCGCGCGGCTCGGTCATCGCGACCACCCAATCGTGGCCCCGCACCGGCGCATAGCCCGCGATCTCCTCCTTGCCCGAGATCCTCGAGGGAAACTCGACGTGGCCCTGCGCCTTCGCGTTCACCACGCGCGCGGCCAGCTCCGGCATGTTCACGGTTTCGATCGTCTTCCTGCGGAAGCGCTGGTCGGCGACGATCTCGTTCAACGTCTCCTTGTTGAGCGGCACGAGGCTCTTGTAGAGGTTCCTGGGATCCGGGTGGTGGATGATGATGCCGTCGCCGTCGACCATGATCGGCACGCGCCCGGCGGCGCCCTTCGAGGCCTCGAGGATCGACGCGATCGCCCGGCCCTTGATCCGCAACGTGACGACCCCGATCACCTTGCCCTCGGCGTCCTTCACCGGGTTGGCGAAGAACACCCCCGGCTCGCCGGCGGTCGCGCCGATGATGATCCCGGTCACGAACGGCTTGCCGAGCATCGCCTCGATGAAGTACTGGCGGAACTTGAAGTTCACCCCCGGCACGCTCGGATGGCTGGAGACGAGCGCGAGCCCGGTGGCATCGAGCACCGTGGCGACCTGCACGTCGGGATTGGCCTGGAGCAAGTTCTGCAGCACCCGCAGCGTGCGGGCCTTCTTCTCCTCGGACGGGGCGGTGAGGAGCCCCACGAACTCGTCGTCGGTGCTGAGGAAGGCGGCGAGCGCGGCGCTGTCGCTGAGGAGCTGCGAGACGCGCCCGGCGGTGCTGCCCGCGAGCAGCTCCAGGTTCTGCAGCTCGGCCGCGCTCAGCATCTCCACGCTGCTGGTGTGGTTGTAGTACGCGGTGATCAGCATCGGCGTGAGCGCCGTGAGCACCATCGCGATCGTCATCTTCACGCCGATCGGCCAGTTGGCCGGCCGCACGAACGCACGCCCGAGGCGCGCCATCCGGTTCTTCAGCAGGCGCGGCGATCGCAGCGCGGCGCGCCAGGTGACCTGGCTCGCATCGTCGTCCTCGTCCAGGTTGAGCGCCGCGTGCAGGCCGAGGGCGCCGGCGTGCGCTCCGAAGAGCATGGTGCGGAACTGCTCGACGTCCTGCGGGCGGTCGTTGGGGTGCATGCGCAGCGCCCAGTCGATCGCCTTCAGGAACTGCTCGCTGTACTTGCCGTGGCCGAGGAGCTCCACGCTCGGCTGCGGGTCCGGGCTCACGAGGCGCGCCGGGGCTTCGAACGGCTTCTTTCCCGTCACCAGCCAGAAGAGCGTGGCTCCCATGGCGTAGATGTCGGTCCAGGGGCCCTGCCTGCCGCCGCCGGCGTACTGCTCGAGCGCGGCATAGCCGGGCGTCACGACGGTGCCGACCTCGGCATTCTGGCTCGCGGTCTGGCGGGCCGCGCCGAAGTCCAGCAGCACCAGGCTGCCGTCCTCGTCGCGCACGTAGATGTTGTCGGGCTTGATGTCGCGGTGCAGGTAGCCCGAGCGGTGGACCACGGCCAGGCCGTTGAAGAGGGGCGCGAGCAGCGTCACCAGCTCCGGCTCCGGCACGTTCTCGTGCTTCTTGCGCCATGCCTTGAGCGACTGGCCGCGCTCGTACTCCAGCACCATGTACGCGGTGCGGTTCGCCTCGAAGAACCGCGCTACGCGCACGATGTTCGGGTGGCGGAAGGTGGCGAGGGTGCGGGCTTCCACGAGAAAGCTGTCGAGGCCGGTCTGGTAGAAATCCTGGTCCTGGTCGTCGCGCGCCGCGACCGAGCTGTCGGTGGTGCGATAGGCGAAGTCTTCGGGCAGGTATTCCTTGATGACCACCTTGGCGTTCAGGTTCACGTCGGTCGCCGCATAGGCGATGCCGAAGCCGCCCTGGCCGAGGACGCCGTCGATGCGGTATTCGTGCAGGCGGAAGCCGATCGGCAGCGCGATGTGCACCGCCGCGGGCTTCGCGCGGATCGCCCGCCTGGGCTCGTTCGGCGCCGCAGGCGCGGACCCGGCCGGGTTGCGCTTTCCGGCCCGCGAAAGGGGGGAAGTAACCTCGCCCAGGCCTTCCGGCTCGGGCGCCCACGAGCCCAGGTCCATGACCGTGGGGTCCATCTCGTAGGTGTCGGACACCGGCACGGTGGGCGCCGAGCGCATGTCGAGGGTGTCGGAGTGGTTTTGGGGGGAGGCCGCACCGGGGTCGAACACCGTCTGGTCCAGGTTCCGGATATCCTCGGCGGACACGCTTTCGGACGCGCGAGCGCCGCCCTGCGACTTCTCTTTCATGCCATCCCCTTTTGGCGCCCGGCCCCCAACCGGACTGTCGATAAGCTACCACATCCCCGGCCGGATTTAAAAACCACATTAGACAATCACTTACGCAGGTTTTATTACGTTTTACGGTAGGCCCGTGGTAACATTCAACACAAGAAGATAAGGGGGAGAGCGGCAGGCGATGGGAACGATCCGGTTTCGTTTCATCATGGTGGCGCTCGTGGTGAGCTTCTTCGCCATCGGCATGGCCGCATTCCTCAATTACTTCAAGTACAAGAGCACCATCGGCGGCATCGTGAAGTCGCGTGTGCTGGTGATCGGGCGCGGCATCGAAAACAGCGTCCAGGCATCGCTGCAGCTCGGCATGCAATTCGCGGAGCTCTCGCAGCTTCCGCAGCTCCTCGCGCGCGAGCGCTCCACCGACCGCCTGATTCGAGGCATCGACGTGTTCGATTCGAGCGGCCAGATTCTCTACAGCACCGAGCGCTCGCGCATGGGCACCAAGGTGCCCGAGTCGTGGACCACCGCCGCGCAGAACGCCAAGCAGGTCGAGTGGTCCGCGGACGAGCCCGACGAGTACATCGCCGGCATCTCGATCAAGAACGCGTTCAACCTCACCGTCGGGTTCCTCGGCATGCGCTATTCGCGCGAGCAGGTGGAGCGCGCGGCGGCCACCGCCGGGCGCGAGATCATGTTCGCCGCCGCCGGGGCCTTCGTCGGCATCGCCATCCTCGCTCCGCTGCTGCTCATCCTGGTCATCCGGCGCTTCGAGCGCGATCTGCACCTGCTCGACGCCGCGGCGAGCCAGCTCGAGGACCGCTCGCAATCGCCGCCCCCGATCGAGGGCTCCGCCTTCGAGACGAGCATCTCGAGCCTGCGATCGTCGCTGCGGGACGGCAACAGGTCCCTGGACGAGTTGCGCGCCAAGCTCGACGCGGCCGCATGAGAGCCGGCTGATGCTCGAGAAGAACTACCTCTGGCGGATCTACTGGCGGCTCGCCGGCGTGATCATGCTGAGCGTGGTCCTCGGGCTGGCGGCGGTCTCGTACTTCTCGCACCGCGTGTTCGAGCGCGAGCTCGTCCCCGAGACCGAGCAGAAGGCCGCCACCATCGGCTTCTCGGTGCGTGCGCTGCTGCTGAAAGCGTACGGCTACGGGGTGCCGCTCAACGCGCTGCACGGCGTCGAGGAGGCGTTCAAGGACATCGTCGAGGACAACAAGGAATTCGACTACGCCGCGCTCACCGACGCGGACGGCAAGGTCCTCTTCAAGTACGGCAAGGAGCCCGACGGGGCGGTCGAGTTCTTCACCCGCCCGGGGGTGGTGTCCGTGGTGCGCGAGCCCGAGGCCACGTGGAAATCGGCGCGCGTGGGGTCGCAGTACTTCGTCACCATCCCGGTGGTCGCCGACAAGCCGCTCGGCGTGCTGCACATCGGCGTCGCCAAGGAATTCGTCGACAACGTGCTGCTGGAGGTGATGCTCGACGTGATGGTGGTGCTGGTGGTGTCGCTGTTCTTCACGCTCGAGCTGCTGAACTTCATGGCGGGCGCCCGCCTCGCCTCGGGCCTGTCGGAGTTCTCTCACCAGGTGGAGCGCATGGGCGCGGGCGATTTCACCGCGACGGCGCGGGTGCGCGCCAACGACGAGATCGGCCTGTTGCTGCGGCGCATCGACGCGGCCATCGACCACATGAACGTGCGCTACGAGTTCCTCGTGGGCGAGATCGAGGATAAGCTCGCGCGGGCGACCGCCTCGCAGCGCGAGGCCCTCAAGCCCGCGGTCGCGGCGCTCGAGTCGATCCGCGCGCGCATGCGCTTCGGCTCGGCCACCAAGGAGGACGAGGGCGACGAGATGAACCTGAACCGGATCCGCGCGCCGCTCTTCGCCTTCGTGCTCGCCGAGGAGATGACGCGCTCGTACCTGCCGCCGTACGTGAACGCCCTGCTGGTGCCGATCCCGGGCCTGTCGCCGCAGGTGGTGATCGGGCTGCCGATCATGCTGTTCATGCTGATCGTGGCGCTGGGCCAGCCATACCTCGGCAGCTGGAGCGAACGGATCGGCAGGCGCCGTGCGATGCTGATCGGCGCCGTGATCGCGACCGCCGGCTTCGCCGCCACCGCGCTCGCGCTCAACCTCTACGACCTGCTGCTGTGGCGCTCGCTCAGCGCGCTCGGCTACGCGATGGTGTTCGTCGCCGCGCAGGGCTACGTGCTCGACCGCACCGGCCACAGCAACCGCGCGCAGGGCTTCGCCCTCTTCATCGGCGCGATCATGGTCGCGACCGTCTGCGGCCCGTCGATCGGCGGAATCCTCGCCGACAACATCGGCTTCCGCCCGGCCTTCGGCGTCTCGGCGCTGATCTCGATGTTCTCGATCCTGGTGATCGCGCGGCTGCCGGTCACCGAGATCCGCCCCAACGCCGAGAAGCCCACGCGCGGCCCGCGCATGCGGGAGTTCCTCGCGCTCGTCTTCAACCGCAACTTCATGACGCTCACGGGCCTCGCCGCAATGCCGGCGAAGATCATCCTCACCGGCGTGTGCTTCTACCTGGTGCCGCTCTACATCGTCTCCATCGGCAACACCAGCGCCATGGCCGGGCGCATGCTGATGGTCTACGCGGTGATGATGGTGGTGATCGTGCCGCTCGCCGCGAAGCTCTCGGACACGAGCCTGCGCCGCGACCGCTACGTCTCCATGGGCCTCATCGTCTCGGGCCTCTCGGGCATGCTGCTGCTGGTCTCGGACAGCTTCCTGGTGCTCTTCGGCGTCGTCTTCCTGCTGGGGCTCGGCCAGTCGCTGTCGATCGCCGCGCAGAGCGCCCTGGTGAGCGAGCACTGCCCGGAGGAGATCCGCCTCTACGGCTCCGACGCCGTCTACGGCGTCTATCGGCTGCTCGAGCGCTGCGGCAACGCGCTCGGTCCGCTCGCGGCGAGCCTGCTGGTGGTCTTCGTGGGATACCAGGGCGCCTTCATCGGCATCAGCGGATTCGTGCTCGTCTGCGGCATCCTCTTCACCATTTTCGCGCGGAGCCCCGAGCCGGTTCCGGCATCGGCGTGAGCATGACCCATTCCCTGCGCGTGCTGGCGCTCCTCGCGGTGCTGTCGTTCGCGATGGTGAGCGAGGTCCTCGCGCAGGCGCGGGGCCCGAAGCCCTTCCGCATCTACGTCATCACCTTCCGCGGCATGACCGACGTCGAGAAGGGCTTCACCGACTACTTCGCCGCGCGCCGCATCCCGGTGGAGATCACCTTCCGCGACCTGAACCGCGACGCCTCGCGGATGGCCGGCTTCGTGGAGGAAATCCGCCAGACCAAACCCGACCTGATCTACACCTGGGGCACGCCGGTGACGCTCGGCCTGGTCGGCCCCTACGACACGGTCGACCCCGCCAAGCACATCACCGACATCCCGGTCGTCTTCACGATGGTCGCGGCACCCGTGCTCGCGAAGGTGGTCCCCGAGCTCGCCGGCTCGCGCCGCAACGTGACCGGCGTCTTCCATGTGGCGCCTACCGAGGCGCAGGTCCGCGCGATGATCTCGTACCGCCCCTTCAAGACCCTGGGCCTGATCTACACGCCCAGCGAGCAGAACTCCGTGGTGGTGCTGGACGAGCTGCGCCGCATCTCCCGCAAGATGGGGATCAACGTCGTCGCGATGCCGTTCAAGGTCGACGCGAATCGCAAGGCGACCTCCGAGGGCGCGCCGGAGATGATCCGCAAGATGAAGGCCGAGAAGGTCGAGTGGCTGTACATGCTGCCCGACTCCTTCCTGTCCACGCAGGCGAAGAGCGTGATTATCCCGGCCGCCCACGAGAACGGAATTCCCACCTTCGGCTCCGTCGAGAGTTTCATGGAGGCGGGGGCGCTGACCGGCCTGGTGGGCCGCTTCCACTCGATCGGCCAGTTCACCGCCTACAAGGCCGAGCAGATCCTGGTTCGCAAGATCCCGCCGGCGAAGATTCCGGTGGAAACGCTCACGCGCTTCTCTCTGCAGGTGAACATGGAGGTTGCGGACAAGCTCAAGATGCCGCCGCCGCTGGCGATGTTCAACTATGCCGAGCTGCTGACACCCAGCTCACCAAAGCCCGGGGCCTCGGTCTCGCCCCTGCCCCCGACCCTCCCACCGGTAGCATCGGCGCCGGCGAAGTAGGCCCCTGGCCCACCCCTAGCCCCGCAGCAGCGCGCTCAGCAGCGCGCCTACGATCTCCGCGGTTTCGTCGGAGCGCGAACGGAAGCGCAGCAGGGTGTTGCCCACCGTGCGCTGCAGGCGCAGCCCATCGCTGTAGAGGAAGATCTTCGCCTCGGGTGCGAGCTTGATCGCCGCGAGCCGGCCGCGCGTCTTGAGGATCAGGCGCCGGTTGCTGATGATGAGGGTCGATTCCCCCAGGTCCTTGGCGCCGTCCTCGGGCAGGCCGTGCCCACCCGCCTCGCCGTCCGCGTAGGCCTCGCCCGCGATCAGCGCCACGCCTTCCTGGCCGCGCGTCACCGGCTGGTCTAGGACGTCCACCTGCATCACGTAGTGCGGGATCTCGCCCGCCTCGAGCGTCACGTCGCGCAGCGCCATGCTGTTGTCCGGCACCGTCGGCAGGTTGCCCGCCTTCACTTCCGTGAGCGTGCGCAGCCGCGTCACCTGGAACTTGGTCTTCTCGACCTGGTCGTCGCGCAGCGCCAGGAATTTCTGGATCTTGGCGAGCTCGTGCACGCCGGTGGCGCTGATCGCGCCCTTGTCCCTGGCGGCACCGACCGCCTCGTTGTAGATCTCGCGCCGCAGCTCCGTCTTGTCGTCCGCGGCGGGCGTGACGTCGAGCTCCTGCTGCAGCTGCTTCAGCTCCGCCATGTCGGTGTTGGAGAGCTTTCCGTCCTGCACCGCCTCCTTCACCTTCTCGCGGAACTGCTCCTTCTTCTTCGCCTTCTCGCCGCCGAACCAATCCTTGATGCCCATGCCGCCCTCCAGTTACTTCATCAGCGCC
>JBKJTM010000220.1:0-3577 GCA_046590805.1 Usitatibacter sp. | reverse complement strand
GAAGGCGAGCTGCGCCAGGCCGCCGACGAAGACCGCGGCGGCGAGCGCCACCACCGGGCGCTCGAACCAGGGCGTGGCGAGCAGGATGAAGCCGATGAACGAGAGATTGAGCAGCACCGGCGCGAACGCCGCCGCCTTGAACTTTCCGTAGGTGTTGAGCAGGCCCGCCGCGAACGACGTGAGCGAGATGAAGAGGATGTACGGGAAGCAGATCCGCAACATCCTCACCGTGAGCTCGAACTTGTCCGCGTCCTTGGCGAACCCCGACGCGATCAGGTAGACGAGCGCGGGCGCGGCGAGCACGCCGATCACGGTGACGACGAGAAGGACGAGCGCGAGGGCGCCCATGACCTTCGAGGCCAGCAGCCGCGTCGCGTCCTCGCCCTTTTCCCTGCGCCATTGGCCCAGCACCGGCACGAACGCCTGCGAGAACGCGCCCTCGGCGAACAGGCGCCGCAGCAGGTTGGGGATGCGGAAGGCGACGAAGAACGCGTCGGCCGTGGCGCCGGCGCCGAAGTTGATCGCGATCAGGGTGTCGCGCAGGAACCCGGTGATCCGCGACAGCAGGGTCATGCCGCTCACCGAAGCCGCGACGCGCAGCAGATTCATTGTCGCGGGCTTGCCCCGGCTAGCCCCGCGGGCCTATCTAGGGCTTTGTTTTGTATGGACAAGCGGTGTATGATAGCAGGCTTCGTTTTTGAATCTCCTTACCCACTCAACCGGATACCAGACATGGCCAATTCCAAGCAGGCCGCGAAACGCGCGCAGCAATCCACCCAGCAGCGGGCCGTCAACGCGGGCCTGCGCACCAAGCTGCGCAGCGCGATCAAGAAGGTCCAGAAAGCCATCGAGGCCGGCGACGCCAAGGCCGCCGAAGCGGTGCTGAAGAGCGAGCAGCCGATCATCGATTCGCTCGCCGACAAGCGCATCATCCACAAGAACAAGGCCGCGCGTCACAAGAGCCGTCTTGCCCAGCAAGTGAAGGCGCTGGGCACCCGCGCCTAGGGCATAATCGCCGTTCCCCGGACGGCGGCTCCAAGCCGCCGTTCTCGTTTTTGCGAGGGCCAGTCATGAGCGCCGCCCACCTGATGCAAACGTATGCCCCCCAGCCGGTCGCATTCGCGCGCGGGGACGGCGTCTGGCTCTGGGACACCGAGGGTCGCAAGTACCTGGACGCGCTCGCCGGCATCGCGGTGAACGGCCTGGGGCACGCGCATCCGCGGCTCACGCGCGCGCTCGCCGAGCAGGCGGGCAAGCTGATCCACACCTCGAACCTCTTCAACGTGCCGGAGCAGCAGGCCCTCGCCGGGCGCCTATGCCAGGTCGCCGGGATGGACAACGCGTTCTTCACCAACTCGGGCGCGGAGTCGAACGAGTGCGCGATCAAGCTCGCGCGCCTGCACGGGCACCAGCGCGGCATCGAGAACGCGACCATCGTGGTGATGGAGAAGGCGTGGCACGGGCGCACGCTGGCCACCCTGTCGGCGACCGGATCGCGCAAGGCCCAGGCGGGCTTCGAGCCGCTGATGGGCGGCTTCGTGCGCGTCCCCTACAACGATATCGCCGCGATCGAGCGCGTCGCCAGCAATGCGTCGATCGTGGCCGTGCTGATGGAAGTCCTCCAGGGCGAGGGCGGCATCCAAGTCGCCGATCTCGACTACGTACGGAAGCTGCGCCAGGTTTGCGACCAGAAGCAGTGGCTGCTGATGATCGACGAAGTCCAGAGCGGCATCGGCAGGACCGGCAAGTGGTTCGCGTACCAGTGGGCCGGCATCACGCCCGACGTGATGTCGCTCGCCAAGGGCCTGGGCTCGGGCGTTCCGATCGGCGCGTGCCTCGCGCGTGGCGCGGCCGCCAGGGTCTTCAAGCCCGGCAACCACGGCACCACGTTCGGCGGCGGCCCGCTGGTCTGCGTGGCCGGCCTCACGACCTTGGACGTGATCGAGAACGACGGGCTCCTCGACCACGCCGCGCGCATGGGCGAGGTGATCCAGGGCGGACTGCGCAAGGACCTGGCCGGTATTTCCGGCGTGAAGGAAGTGCGCGGCATGGGTCTCATGATCGGCATCGAGCTCGACCGCCCCTGCGCGGACATCGTGAAGCGCGCGCTCGCCGCCGGCCTGGTGACCAACGTGACCGCCGACAAGGTGATCCGCCTGCTGCCGGCGCTCATCATCAACGAGGAGGAAGCCAAGCAGCTGGTCGCGATCCTGGCACCCCTCATCAAGGCATTCCTCGCCGAGGCGCCGGCCGCCGCCGCGGCGTGAAGCACTTCCTGCAGTTCCGCGACCTCGATCGCGGCGAGTTCGAGCACCTCTTCCGCCGCACGCGCGTCATCAAGGAGCGCTTCAAGAACTACGTCGCCTACCAGCCGCTGGTGGACCGCATGCTGGCGATGGTGTTCGAGAAGAGCTCGACCCGCACCCGCGTCTCCTTCGAGGCGGGCATCTACCAGATGGGCGGCTCCTCCATCGTCCTCAACATGGGCGAGACCCAGCTCGCGCGCGGCGAGCCGATCGAGGACGTGGCGCGTGTCGTATCCCGCATGGTCGACATCGTCATGATCCGCACCTTCGAGCAGGCCAAGCTCGAGGCCTTCGCCGCCAACTCTCGCGTGCCGGTGATCAACGGCCTGACCAACGAATACCATCCGTGCCAGATCCTGGCCGACGTGTTCACCTGCATCGAGCAGCGCGGCAGCATGGAAGGCAAGATCGTCGCCTGGGTCGGCGACGGCAACAACATGGCGACGACCTGGCTGCAGGCCGCCGACATCCTCGGCTTCACCCTGCACGTGAGCACGCCGAACGGCTACGAGATCGACCCGATGGCGGTGGGCCTGCGCCGCGACGACTGCCTGACGGTCTTCAAGGACCCGCTCGACGCCTGCCGCAACGCCGACGTCGTGACCACCGACGTCTGGACCAGCATGGGCTACGAGGCGGAAAAGGCGGAGCGCAAGGTCGCGTTCGCCGACTGGTGCGTCGACGCCGAGATGATGGCCGCAGCGAGGCCCGACGCCTTGTTCATGCATTGCCTGCCGGCGCACCGCGGCGAAGAGGTCGAGGCCGACGTCATCGACGGGCCGCAGTCTGTCGTCTGGGACGAGGCGGAGAACCGGATGCACGTCCAGAAGGCACTCATGGAATACCTTCTGCTCGGCCGGATCGGCTAGCAACCGTCCTCGCGCCGGCCGCTCACGACGGCTCTTCGACGATCGGCGTCTTCGACCGCGCCGCGCGGCTGGTCGAGACCATCGCCACGCCGATGCATGCCACCGCCATGCCGAGCCACATCGTCGCCGACGGCGGCACCCCGTACACCGCCCACTCCACCAGCGCCGCGACCGGCGGCGTGAGATAAAGCAGGCTGGTGACGCCGGTGGCCTGGCCACGGCGCAGCAGCAGGTGCAGGATCGTGTATGCGCCGATCGAGGCCAGGACGACGTGATACAGCAGGGTCGCCGCGATCTGCAGGTTCCAGACGATCGCGAAGCCCTCGAAGGCGGCGCCCATCGGCAGCAGGACGATCGCGGTCACCGCGAAGTGGATGCAGACCGCGGCGCGCAGGTCGACCG
>JBKJTM010000137.1:0-3391 GCA_046590805.1 Usitatibacter sp. | reverse complement strand
TCAAGCGCCACCTGCGTTACGGCGGGAAGGTGATCGGAATCTGCGGCGGGATGCAGATGCTGGGAACAATGCTTCACGATCCGCAGGGTCTCGAAGGCGCCGCGCGCAGCGTGCCCGGATTGGGCTTGCTCGATTTCGAAACGACGCTCCAGCCGCACAAGCGCCTGGAGCGGGTCGGGGGACGGCTGCGCATCGGAAACGGCGCGAAGGCGAGCGGCTACGAGATCCACATGGGCGTCACGGCGGGTCCCGCAATGCAGCGGCCCGCGCTCGATCTCGCCGACGGTCCCGACGGAGCGATATCCTCCGACGGCCAGATCCTGGCGACCTATGTGCATGGGCTCTTCGACGAGCCGCAGGCGTGCTCGGCACTCCTCGCCTGGGCCGGGCTCGAGAGCCCGCTGGCGGTCGACTTTCGGCGCTTGCGCGAGGAGAGCATCGATCGGCTGGCCGATGCAATCGCGGAACATGCGGACGTGCGGGCGCTCTTCTCGCACGCGCTGCGGCAACACAGCGCAAGCCGCCACGGCGCGCTGAAGGAGGCCTGATGGGCAAGCTGCGTATCGCGATGCTTCACCTCGCCCCCAGGATCGACGCCGACACGGGTGCGGCGACGATGGACTGGCCGAGCGTGAGTGCACACTTGAAAGACGCGAATCCGATGCAATGCAACCGCTCATTCGAAGGAACAGCGCGATGAACGCCGCCACCCTGTGCCACCGCGAGATCCTCCGCGAAACCGGCGCCTATCGTCTCCACCGCAGCGGCCGCTTCCTCGTGGCGGAGCTGCTGCAGCCGCACCTCGTGCTCAGCACGTCGGTGAGGAACGGCGGGCAGTCCGAGACGTTGCGTTACCTGCTGAATCACCAGAGCTGCGAGGCCGCGGCGCACCTGGAGCGTCACGAGATGATCCACAGCAAGGGCCTCGGCAGCTATCACGACCAGGCGTGCGGCGAGGCGGGCCTCGATCCGGCCCAAGTCGCGCTCATGGGGACCGCCGCGAACATGAATTACGCGAGCCTCGTCGAGCACCGGTCGGACGACGTGTGCGTCGCGGCCATCGTGACCGCCGGCGTCACGGGCAACGCGGAGTGCGCCGCGGATCCCACGACCTGGCGCGAGGGACCCGACGGGTTCCAGAAGACGCCGCCTTACGCGGGAACCATCAACACCATGGTGCTGATCAACCGCGCGATGGCTCCCAATGCGCTTGCGGGCGCTGCCATGGTCATGACGGAAGCGAAAGGCGCCGCGCTGCAGCGCCTCGCCGTGCGCAGCCGCTACTCGCGCGAGTTCGCCACCGGGACGAACACCGACCAGTATTGCCTTGCCTGCCTTCGCGATGCGCTTCCCGCGCTCACGAGCGCCAGCACCGGCGTGCGCCTGGGCGAGCTCATCGGGCGCGCGGTCCGCGACGCCACGCTCGAAACACTGCGTTGGCAGAACGGGCTCGAGGCGAGCTTCGCGCGCAGCATCTTTCACGCGCTCGGCGTGTACGGGCTGAAGGAGGAGACCTTCCTCGACGACATCGCGCCCTACCTGACCGAAGCGCAGCTCAAGCTGCTCAAGGCCAACAAGAAGGCCGTCGTCTATGAGCCGCTGGTCGCGGCGGCTGCATTCGCCATCGCGGCGGTGCTGGACCGCGTGCGCCATGGCATCCTGCCGGCCGGCTCGGCGCGCGAGGCGCTGCGCCAGCAACTGGCCTCCATGGCTGCGGGCCTCGCCGCGCAGCCCGACCGCTGGCCGTTGCTCTACCGCGGCATCGAGGAAATCGACCTGGAACAGCCCGCGCGCGTGGTATTGAGCGCGCTGGCGCTGGGCTGGGCCGCGAAGTGGAGCTAGGAGCCCTCGGCCCCCACGCGGGCATTCTCGCCTTCGCCGTCTTGCTCGACCTCGCGATCGGCGATCCACAGTATCGGTGGCATCCGATCCGCCTCATGGGTGCGAGCGTCGCGTTCATCGAGCGTTGCCTGCGCGCGCTGAAGCTCGACGGCTACGGCGGCGGCATTGCGCTGGGACTTTCGGTGACGCTCCTGTGGTGCGGTGCGACGGGCCTCCTCGTGATGGCGATGCAGCGGCTGAGTCCATGGCTGGCGATGGCGCTGCACGCCTTTCTGGTCTACTCCCTTCTCGCGCTGCGCAACCTGCTCGATCACGCGTGGGCGGTGGAGAAAGCCGCGCGCGCGGGCGACCTTGCCGCGGCACGCCATGCAACCTCGATGTTCGTCGCGCGGGATACGGCCGGCCTCGACTTCGCCGCCTGCCGGCGCGCCGGCATCGAGAGCCTCAGCGAGAACCTGACCGATGGCTACGTGAGTCCTCTGGTCTGGTATGCGATCGGCGGCCTTCCCGGAATCGTCCTCTTCAAGGTCTTCAGCACGCTCGACTCGATGGTCGGCAACAAGTCCGAGCGTTACCTGCGCTTCGGATGGTTCAGCGCGCGCACCGACGACGTGCTGAACTGGGTGCCGGCGCGCCTCACGTGGCTCCTGATCGCGCTCGTCGCGCTTTTCGTGCCGGGTTGCTCCGGGCGCCAGGCGCTCGCTGTCGGCTGGCGGCAACATGCCGTGGTGCCGGGGCCCAACTCGGGCTGGAGCGAGGCGGCGACGGCGGGAGCCATTCGGCGGCGGCTGGTCGGCCCGATCGTGATGCGAGGTAAGTTGGTCACCGACATCTGGCTGGGCAAGGCCGATGTGCCTCCGGCAGGACTGGAAGAAGCGGACGTGCCTCTCGCCATGAAGCTCACGGCCGCCACGGCGTTGGTTGCGGCCGCGCTATGCATAGGCATACTGGCCGCGTACATCGGAGATTGAGAAGCGCAAAAACGCCAATGGCGGAAGTTGAAGAAACCGGCGAGGTCAAATCGCCCTGCGTGCAGGTTTGCATCCTGGACGAAGGGTGCGGCTATTGCATCGGTTGCGGCCGCACGCGCGCCGAGATCTGGAAGTGGACGCGGGCCACCGAGGACGAGAAGCGCGAGATCGTGTTGCGCGCCGCGAAGCGGGTCACACTGCCCTAGCGGCGCGCCAGCCCCACGCCGAGGAACGCGAGCGCCGCCTCGACGCGTTCGACCACCAGCGCATCGGCGCAACGCGACGCCTGCACCACCAGATCGCCGTTCTCGTCGAGCTCCGCGGCCAGCACCACCTCGCCGCGCGAGTCCCGATAGGTGACCGCGTAGCGCGAATAGCAGACGTCGAAGCCGGCTTCGTAGACGGCGTGGGCGTCGCTCGCCGCGACGCGGCGGCTGCCTGTGCGGCTGTCGCCGAAGAACTGCCGCAGGTAGCGCTCCAGGGTCTGCATAGCTCGCGATCGATGCGCCGGCCGGCGTCGGTGGCGGGACGCACCCATGCGTCCGCCGCAGACCGCCCCCCGCGCTGGCGCAGGACAC
>JBKJTM010000092.1:0-4383 GCA_046590805.1 Usitatibacter sp. | reverse complement strand
GCACGCCTTGCGGAGGGCGAGATCCGCCACCGGGGCCGCGGCCGGCATCGGCGCCGACGCCTTGCCGTTGTCGCCGTGAGGCGCGGTGCCCCGCATGCCGCCCACGGGGCGCTGCTGCTCGGCGAGGTTGCCATGGGTATCGGCGTTCTCGGGCAGCGACGAGGCGATCCTCCCCGCGACCGGGCAGTCCTTCATGCAGGCCACGTTCGCCACGTCGCCCCGGGCCTTCGCGTCCCAGAGGCCGTGCGCGCGGCTCATGCCGTTGCGGTTCGGCAGTCGCGCCTGCACCTGCGCGATGTTCTCGTTCGACAGGACGAAATCGGCGGGCACGATGTCGCCCAGGTGCAGCATGTAGGCCACGACCGCATAGACCTCACCGGTGGAGAGCGTCTTGGGCGCGTTCCACGGCATCGCGCGGTTCACGTAGTCCCAGAGGGTCGAGATCGTCGCGAGCTTCATGAGGGTGGTGCGCTGCTCGCCTGCGGTGAGCGACTTCACGCGGCCGGACTTGATGTCCGCGGCGGTGGTACCGCCCACGAGCGGCGTGAAGACCTCGTTTGATTCCCCGAAGCTGCCGTGGCACGAGGCGCATTTTTCATCCCAGACCTTCTGCCCTTTGACGACGCTGCCGGAGCCAGCGGGCAATCCCTTGAAGTCGGGGCGAACGTCGATGTCCCAGGCGGCGATCTCCGCGGGCGTCGCGGCGCGGCCGATGCCGGGGAATTGAGCCTTGGGGGATTGGGCGCCGGCCTGCGCCGGCGCGACGAAGACAGTGAGCGCGAAACCAGCAAGGGCGAGCGTCATCCGGGCGCAAATCACAGTCATCCCGGTGCAAATCACAGTCATCCCGGCGAAGGCCGGGATCCCATTGCCCCTAGAAAACCTGGACATTGCTCATCGCCCCGTCCGACGCCACCTGCCACGACTGGATCGCGTTGTTGTGATAGATCGAGCGGGTGCCGCGCACCTCGCGCAGCTGGTTGATCTTGGGCTGCACGTAGCCGGTTTCGTCGACGGCGCGCGACTGCAGCACCGTGGGGCTCCCGTCCCAGACCCAATCGATGTTGAAGCGGGTGAGGCACTCCGGAAGAACCGGGCTTTCCATGCGCGCCATGCGCCAGTTGCGCCCGCCGTCGGCGGAAACGTCGACGCGCCTCACGCGCCCGCGCCCCGACCATGCGAGCCCGCTCACGTTGTAGAAGCCCTTGTCGAGGAGCGTCTGCCCACCCGAAGGGCACGTGATCACCGACTTGCACTCCTGGATCGACGTGTACTGGCGATGGGTGCCGTCCGGCATGAGGTCCATGTAGTGCAGCGCCTCGTCCTTGGTGGCCCAGGGCTGGTCGCCGACCTCGATCCGCCGCAGCCACTTGACCCATGAAACGCCCTGCAAGCCTGGGGCCACGAGCCGCAACGGATAGCCGTTTTCGGGACGCAGCATCTCGCCGTTCATCGCCCAGGCCACCATGACGTCGTCGAGCGCGCGCTCGATCGCGATGGTGCGCGTGAGGCCCGAGCCGTCGGCGCCTTCGGCGAGGACGAACTTGCCGCTCCTGCGGTCGAAGCCGCAATCGTCGAGGAGCGCCGAGAGCTTCACCCCGGTGAATTCGCAGCAGGACAGCATGCCGTGCGTGTACTGCACCGTGGGCACCGCCACATTGCCCCACTCCATGCCGGTGTTGGCGCCGCACTCGACGAAATGCATGCGCGAGACCGCGGGCAGGCGCATCAGGTCGTCCATCGTGTAGACCTTGGCCTGCCTCACCAGCCCCATCACCATCAGGCGATGCTGGTGCGGATCGATATCCCACCAGCCCTGGTGGTGGCGTTCGAAATGCAGGCCGTTGGGCGTGACGATGCCGAAGAGTCCCTGCAGCGGCGCGAACGAGACCGACGAGCCGCCGACGCGCGTGAGGCCGGGGCTCTCGCGGCGGCGCAGGTTCTTCTCGTATTCGGACGGCAGGCCGTAGCCGCGGGCCGCGACCGGCTGGCCGAGGCCGGTGCTGTGGGCCGGCAGCTTGAGGATGGCGGGGTCGCCGGCGTTTTGCGCGCGCGATATCGCGGGCGCCGCGCCCATCGCCGCGGTGAGAAACGCGTTGCGCAGGAAACCACGCCTGCCCGCCTGGACGTCGGCGATCTGGGCCGAGTCGAGGAAGTTTTCCGGGGCGCGCTGCAGGCGGGTGGTCATCCGACGGAGTGTAGGAGCGGCTGCTAATATTAGTCAAATCTAATATTGACGCGGCGCAGCATGCGACCTAGAGTCCTCGCATGAGCGCCCGCACCGCAAAGAAGAAGGCCTCCGGGCCCGCCGTCTCCGAGGACATCTTCGACCTGATCGGCAAGAGCGAGAACATCCGCGAGGCGAGCCAGGCGATGCAGGCGATGGCGCATCCGCTGCGGCTCAAGATCCTATGCCTCGTCGGCAACCAGGAGCTGTCGGTGCTGGAGATCGTGGAAGCCGTCGGCACCACGCAAAGCAACGTCTCCCAGCACCTCGCGGTGCTGCGCGACCACGGCATCCTCCAGCCGCGCAAGGAGGCCAACAAGGTCTTCTACCGCATCGAGGATCCGCGCATCCTCAGGATCATCGCGATCACTCGCGAGATCTTCTGCAGCTTCTGATCCTCCGCCCAGGGCGCGTCCCGGCGAGCCTGCCACGACCCGGATACCCTCCGCCGTGGGGTTTTTTGGGAGAGTGATAGCATCAAGCATCCGCTTGTCGCCTTGTCCATTCCCGAGAAGGGGCCCGTCCATGAAACGCCATTTGCGCTGGTTTACCGGATTCGCACTGATCGCCGCTGCCGCCGGACCCTGGATCGGGGCGGCTGCGCAGCAGAAGGTGCTCAAGTTCATACCGCAGGCAGACCTGCGAATCCTCGATCCGATCGCCACCACCGCCTACATCACGCGCAATCACGGCTACATGGTGTACGACACCCTGTTCGCCATCAACGACAAGTTCGAAGTCAGGCCGCAGATGGTGGACAAGCACGAGGTGTCCAAGGACGGCCTGACCTACACCTTCACCCTGCGCGACGGACTCAAATTCCACGACGGCGCGCCGGTGAAATCGGCCGACTGCATCGCCTCGATCGAGCGCTGGTCCAAGCGCGACGCGCTCGGCCAGAAGCTCGCCGAAGCCACCGCGTCCTGGACCGCGGTGAACGACAGGACCTTCACCCTGAAGCTGAAGAGCCCGTTCCCGCTGACGCTCGATGCGCTGGCAAAGCCGTCCTCGAACGTGCCCTTCATCATGCCGGAGCGCATCGCCAAGACCGACGCGTTCAAGAACATCGACGATCCCACGGGCTCTGGACCGTTCAAGATGGTGAAGGCCGAGTGGGTGCCTGGCAACAAGGTGGTCTACGTGAAGAACACGGACTACGTGCCGCGCAAAGAAGCGCCTTCCTGGGCCTCCGGCGGCAAGGTGGTCAAGGTGGATCGCGTCGAGTGGATCTACATCCCCGACTCGGCCACCGCGGCCGCGGCGCTGAACGCGGGCGAGGCGGACATCTGGGAGCAGCTGCCCCCTGACTTGATCCCGCTGCTGTCGAAGAACAAGCAGGTCACGGTGAAGAACATCGACCCGCTGGGCTCGATGGGCATGATCCGCTTCAACTTCCTGCATCCGCCGTTCAACAACGAAAAGCTGCGCCGCGCCGTCATGTACGCGGTCGACCAGAACGACTACGTGATCGGCATCGCAGGCGACAAGAAGAACGGCAAGCCCTGCTATTCCTATTTCACCTGCGGCACCCCGCTCTCCTCCGAGATCTCGGCCGAGCCGCTGAAGGGCAAGCGCGACCTGGTGAAGGCGGCGCAGATGGTGAAGGAGTCCGGATACAAGGGCGAAAAGGTGGTGATCATCGACGCCACCGACCAGCCCATCGTGCACTCGCAGTCGCTGCTCACGCTCGAGAACCTGAAGAAGATCGGCATCAACGCCGAAATCCAGGCGGGCGACTGGGGTACGCTCATCACCCGTCGCGCGGTGAAGGAGCCCTCGGACAAGGGCGGCTGGAACATCTTCCATACGTGGCTCGTCGGTCCGGACATGGTCAACCCCGCGGTCAACTTCCCCATCCGCGGCACCGGCGAGAAGGCCTGGTTCGGCTGGCCCTCGGATCCGAAGATGGAAGAGCTCCGCGAGGCCTGGTTCCAGGCGAAGACGCCGGCGGAGTCCAAGGCCGCAGCTGATGCGGTGCAGACGCGCGCGTTCGAGTTCGTGCCGATCATCCCGACCGGCCAGTTCATCCTGCCGACCGCCTACCGCTCGAACATCACCGGGTTGATCATTGCCCCGATCAACCTGCTGTGGAACGTGGAGAAGAAATAAGCTGTTCGCTTATGTAGTCCGACGGCTCTTCGCGACCATCGTCGTCA
>JBKJTM010000040.1:0-5541 GCA_046590805.1 Usitatibacter sp. | reverse complement strand
CGCGCAACTCGACGGCATCCAGGCCGACGACCTTCGCCTGGGCTCGCTCACCGGCGAGCGCCTCACGCTGCTGCCGCTGCCCTACTCCGTCTAAACCGGGCACAGACTCTTTTTCCCGCGGGGAAGAACAGCCGTTCTGCCCGCTGGGAAAAAGAGTCTGTCCCCGGTCTAGATGCGGCGCAGGCGGTAGAGGGCGGAGCTGCCGGAGCCCTTGGCGAGCGGCAGCACGCCGAGATAGTCGCATTCGAACGCGTCGGCGGCCTCGAGCGCCAGGTATGCGGCCATCGAGTCGGTGACGAACACTTCCCCCGGCGTCACTACCGGCTCCACGCGCGCGGTGCGGATGATGTGGGTGCCGCAGTAGTTGGGGCGATCGGTCACCGGGCACATGATCGGATACGCTGGGCCGCAATGCGCCGCGACCCGAACCGTGGTGTCCGGCGACATGCCGAACTGCGTCCAGTCGACGCGCTTCACGCGGTCGCGAAGGTCGATGGCGAAGTTCGCGGCGGCGCGCGCGCTGCCGAAGGTCGCGTACACGCCGTCGCCGGCGCTCTGGGTGGTGTGCACCTGGTCGCCGCACGCCCGCAGTGCATCCCGCGCCTCGCCGAGGAAGCGCTCGGCGAAACGCGGCGAATGCTGCTCCGGAAGCGTCGAGAAGCCGCGCACGTCGGCGAACACGATCCAGACGATCACGCGGCCGAGGCGCGCAGCGCGAGGCACCGCTTGCGGCGCCTTTGCTTCGGTCCCGGGCGCGTCGGGGATCGCCCCACGCAGCGCCGCGATGTCGATCATGTCCGCGCAGCGTCCGCCGTCGGTCCAGTCGCGCATCGTCGCGTAGGTTCCGCCCGCGCCGGCCGCGCTCCCGGCATCCAGAACGGCGAGCATCACCGCCGCGCTCTCGAGCTGGCGGGCGCGCAGCAGGACCTGCCCGTCGATGAGGCGCGAGGCGTGCTCGAACAGCACCTCGTCGCCGAGATAGGCCTCGGCGGTCGCGTAGCTCACGGTCGCAGCGCCCGCGAGCGCGCGCTCGAACCGCTCCCCCCACGCGCTACCCGCGAACGCGACGCTCTGCTCGACATAGTCGTCGCGTGCGCATGGCAGAACCACGTTGCTTTCGAGCCCGCGCCGCTGCAACGCCTCGAGGAAGAGGATGTCCGATCCGCAGGCCGCCTGCGAGTAGCCGACCACGGAGCCGGCGGAATCCAGCCAGCGATCGATCGCGGCCGCCACGGCCGGCTCGAGGCTCGGCGGGAAGCGCGGCAGCGCGCGGCCCGGCGCATCGATCATGTGGCCGGTGAACGCGACCACGGCAGGAGCGGGGATCTCCCCGAGGAGCGATTGCGCGCCGGGCACGCAAGGCGCGAGCAGGCGCAGCTGCCGGCGCATGCTGGCGACGTCGCCATGCCGTTGTCCCGCGAGCTTGTGGGCCTGGCGATACCGATCCCGTGCCTCATCCGCATTGCCCTGCAGCAGCGCCGCCTCGCCCAGCGTGGCCGCGCCCCAGTGGTCCAGCGGAGCTGCGAGCGCGAGGCGCTCCGCCTTGCCGGCGAGCCGCGCGCTGTCGGCCAGGTCCCCCGCGACGAGGCGCAACGAAGCGGCATTGATCGCCGCGAACGCATTCGGCACCAGCTCGAACGCCTCCTCGTAGCGCCGGCTCGCCTGCAACGCCTGCTCGCGCCGCGCATCGGCCGGCAGGGCGGCGAGCCTGTCCTTGGCGAGGCGGCCGTCGAGCGCGAGCGCCTCGGCGCGCAGTGGATCGGGGACATCCTTGCAATCGAGCACTTGCTGCAGCAGCGCCACCGCCGCATCCGCGGCGCCGAGCCGGGAGAGCGCGAGCGCCTTGAGGTACGCCGCTTCGAAATCGTCGGGCGCCACGGCGAGCACATCGCGCGCCGCGTCCACCGCCTCCATCAGCCGCCCGGCGTGCAGTGCCTCCCGGACGGCGGCGACCGTCATCGGCAGTCGATCGGCAGGTGCGGCCCCGGCAACGTGGTGTCGTTTGTGCCGAGCACCTTCATCTTCGCGGGCGCGGCAGCGTTGCCGCAGGCCCACGCGATCGGCACCGTGGGATGCCCCTCCACGATCGCCGGCCGCAGGGCGAGCTTCTTCCCCTCGATGTGCGCGTTGGAGCGGTTGCCCAGGGTGACCACGATCGCGCCTTCCTTCACGCTCACGTCGGTCACGTAGTTGCCCATGATCTTGTCGCCCGGCGGCAGCCCTGCCTCCGCGTTGTCCTTCGGCATGCGCTTGGCTTTCGCGTAGAAGGACGCGACGCCCTGCTTGGCGAAGTCGGCGAGGTTGAGCGCCTCGGCCACCTGCGCGCGGATGACGCGATCCTGGAAGGTCGGCATCGCCATGGTGGCGAGGATGCCGATGATGGCGATCACGATCATCAGCTCGATCAACGTGAAACCGGCGCAAGTGCGTTTCATGCTCGCGTTCATATGACGGACCCCATCTTGAAGATCGGCAGATACATGGCAAGGACGATGAAGGCAACGAGCACGCCCACGGCGACGTAGGCGGCGATCAGCGTGCCCTGCTCCAGCCGCATCAGGCTGCGCTCGGCTTCCTCGTCGCTCAGCGCCTGGGTCTGCCGCAGTGCCGGGCCGAGGAGGCCCGCGCGGCTGCCCAGCTCGACTGCGACCCGCAGCCGCCCGGGCAGATCGGGGCTGGCCGCCATCGCCTCGGCGAGCGCCATGCCCGCCGCCACGCGCGCCTCGAGCGCCGCGATGGTTGCCGCGTGCGCGCGGTTGGTGAGCGTCGCGCGCAGGTGTCCCAGCGTCTCGCGCAGCGGCGCGCCATCGGCCACCGCGATCAGGCTGCTCGCCAGGCGCGAGACCAGCGTCTTGGCGAGGTAGGTGCGCACGATCGGGGTATGAAAGGCAAGCGTGTCCGTGCGCGCCTGCAGCCACTCCCAGCGGCGGCGGTAACGTAACCAGGCGAAGACCGCGAGCGCCGCGAGTGGGATCCAGACGAACCACGCGCCCACGAGGAGGTGCGAGATCGCGATCAACAGGCGCGTGGGTCCGGGGAGGTTGGCGCCAAAGCTCTCGAAGACCTCCTCGAACTTGGGGATCACGAACACCGCCATCGCGATCAGTACCAGCACGAAGAAGCCGAGCGAGACCAGCGGCCAGGCGGCGGCGGCGCGGGTCGCGGTGCGAAAGCGCGCGCGGTGCTCGTAGTCGCGCGCAAGCAGGTGCAGCACCACCGGGAGCCCGCCGTCCTGCTCGGCCCTCACCAGCAACGCGAGCGTCTCGTGTGCCAGGTCCGCGCCGCTTCGGCGCAGCGCATCGGAGAGCGAGCCACCTGCGCGCGAGTGGGCGGCGAGGCCGGTGAGCAGGGTACGCGCGGCCTCGTCGGCCTCGATATCCTGTGCGACGATCTGCAGCGCGTCGACGATGCCGAGCTCTGAGCGCGTCGCGAGCGAGAGCTGGTCGAAAAGCCGTTGCAGCGCCTCGGGGCTGGCGCGGGCGGATCTGGAAGCGGGCTTTTTCATGGAGGGTCTACCCCGCGGCAAGTTCGGAAAAGGAGACTTCGGGGAACGTCGCTGGCGATCGGCTTGCCCAGCAGGCGGCTGCCCGGGGGCACCCGCTCGTCGCCGCAATGCCAGAGCATCGTCGCGCCCTCCTCCGGTATCACCGGCACGTAGCCGAAGCGGTACGGTTTTGCAAGCTCGGCCATGCGGCCGGTCACCATCACCGAGCCGTCGCGGACGCCGGCGTGGATCTTGTACGGGGAGGCGTCGCCGCGCGGGCCCGCCTTCGGCTCCGCCTGGCCGGATGCCTCTGCCACCGCCGCAAACGCGCGCGCCGCGGAGAGGTGCTTTTCGTACTCGGGCGCGGCGGAGACCTCGCTGGCCCGCGCCCCGCCCGCGAGGTTGCTCTCGAGCGCGCGCCCGGTGATGGCGTAGTGCTCGACGATCGCGAGCATGCCGGGGCGCGCCTCGTACGTCGCTTCGACCATTCGCGCCTTGGCGACCACCGCGCGGGTCTGCGGCAGGAAGGCGGCCGATGCGAACCCGATGACGACCATCGCCAGCGTGAGCTCGAGTGCGATCAACGGCTTCCACCGCGGCCAGGTGGCGCGTCCATCGCTCTTCCAGGAGAAACGGCGAGCCATGGCGCTAGCGGCACGACGCCGGGACGTACTTCGCCGGCGGGATCTGCGGGGTGCGGATCGCGCCCCGCACCTCGAACTGCCCCGGCGGGGGCGACGCGTTGCAGACCCACACGATCGGCGCCGTGGGGTGCGCCTTGTTGACCGCCGGCCGCAGGAACCACGTATTCGCCGGGATAGCGCCGCCGCTGGCGGTGGCGGTATCGACCTCGATCGCGCCGTCGATCACTCGCAGCGCGACGACCGAGCGCCCGCGCCACGCCGGCGGCGGGTAGAGGCCCGCTTGAGCGTTGTCCGCGGGCATCCTGCCCCAGCGGTCGTAGTACTCGGCGACCGCGCGCTGCGCGGGCGAGGCGATCGCCAGCACCTCGGTGCCCCGGGCCCGGATCGTGTAGTCCTGGTACGCGGGCAGCGCGATGGCGGCGAGGATGCCGATGATCGCCACCACCAGCATCAGTTCGATGAGGGTGAAGCCGCGCGAGCGGGCGCGTGAGGACCTCATGGCTTTTCTCCTGGCGTTGCGGCGGTGCCGAGGCGCGCGAGGACCTGCGTTCCCCAATCGCGCCACCACGTCGATGGCGAGTCCTTTTCCACCGCGGCGCGCAACGTCGCGATCTCCGCCCGCGGGTTGTCGATCGGCGCCACGGTGCCGGTCTTGTCGAAGCGCCCGCGGCCCGCGACCTCCAGCAGCGCCGGCAGCCATTTCGGGTACGGAGGGGGGAAGTCCAGGTTGATGCGCGTCACCTGCGGCGCGCCGTTCTCCTCGACGTTCACGAGGTAGCGGCCCGCGCCGGCGAGGCCCGCGAAGGTGACGCGGTTCTCATGCCGCAAGGCATCGGCGACGGGATAGCCGGTGAGCGAATGCCAGAGGCGCGTGGACTGCTCGGTGCGCGTGACCACCCAGCGCCCATCCGCGCTAAAGCCCGCGCTCACTACCACGCCGCCGTGCTTCATGGCGCTGCCGGCGAGGCGCAGCGGCTCGAGGTCCACCATGCGCGCCGTGCCGTCCACGCCGCCCACCACGAGGCGGCGCTGGGCCGCGTTCAGGTCGGCTGACCACACGGTATTGAGGAAGGGGAGCTGCGAGCGCAAAGCCACCCGGTAACCACGAGCCTTCTCGTCGATCACGTCGAAGACCCGTGCGAGCTTCTCCTCCACCACCACCAGCTCCTGGGCGCGGCCGGTGAACCCCGCGAACGCCACCCGGCTTTGCGCCCGGCTGGGCTCGATCGCGGCGATCGGCAAGGTGCTGCCCACATCCCAGAGCCGCACCCGACCCTCGGCATTGACGGTAAGCAGGGTCCTGCCGTCGGGCGAGAACTGCACGCGCGACAGGCGGCTTGCCGATTGCAGGGGCAATCCCTGCATCTCGCCCGTCGACGCATTCCAGATGCGCAGCGCATCGTCCTCGGAGAC
>JBKJTM010000013.1:0-4059 GCA_046590805.1 Usitatibacter sp. | reverse complement strand
TCGAGCTCAACCTGAGCGCCTTCACCGCCACGCTCCATGCGAACAACTACAACAGCAGCCCCTTCGCGCTGCCGACGACCGTCGTCGCCGGAGGCGGGCGCATCACCAACTACACCATCGCCGGCGACGTGATCACCAGCGCCACCATCACCGCACCCACCACGCGCAACACGCAGTCGTTCGAGTACGACACCTACGTGCGCGATGGCGCCAAGTCGACCAGTGAGTTCTACGACTTCGACGTCCAGTGGCACGCGACTGCCAACCTCACCTTCAAGGGGCGCGTGGGCTATACCGAGGGCAGCGGCGTGACCAGCACCCAGCCCGGCGCGGTGTTCAGCATCTACGACGCCGGCATCACCTATCGCCTGAACGGCGACCGGCCGCCGGACTGGTCGGTCAACGGCGTCGACCTGCGCAACCTGATGAACGGCCGCTACCTGATGAACACCAACTCGGTGGCCGCGTCGGCGAAGTCGACCGATGACGAGACCTACGCTCACCTCGACGGTGAGTACCGCTTCCACCGGGGCCCGCTCACGACCATCAAGTTCGGTGCGCGCCAGAGCGACCACGAGCGCTCGTACGAAGTCGCGGCCGGGCGCCTCAACAATCTCGGCCCGGTGCCCGGATGCGTGGCCGGCGTCGCCTGCAACTACCCGCCGTCCGCGTGGCCGGTTCCTTCCGGGTTCTATCCCGGCAACTACGGCAGCGGCTTGCCCGGAAACTTTCCGCGCGACCTGTTCCACTTCGACGCGGCCACGCTACGGCAGTGGGGCGAGGCGAACGCGAACTGGGACACGGTGCTCAGCAAGGTGTGGACCTCGGCTTCCACCGTCAAGGAGAAGAACAGCGCCGTATACCTCATGTCGGAGTTCGACTTGGCGCGAATCACCGGCAACTTCGGCGTGCGCGCCGTCAAGACCGAAGTCACCTCGCTCTTCTACCAGGCGCTCACCGGCAGGTGCGCGGCCTGGGCGCCGCCCGCGCCTCCCCCGGCGTGCACCGTACCCGGAGCCATCACCTCGGCACGCGGCGTGCCGGTGCTGCCGCAACAGGTGACGACCGACCACACCGACTACCTGCCGAGCCTCAACGTGCGCTGGGACGCGGGCGGCGGCTGGATCGGAAGGCTGGGGTTATCCAAGACCCTGGGGCGACCGAACTACGGCGAGCTGGCGGGCTCGGTGGTCCTCAACAACACGCTTCTCACCGGCACCGGGGGCAACCCGAACCTGAAGCCGATCATCTCCAGGAACCTCGATGCGTCGATCGCCTGGTACATGGGGACGCGTGCATATGTGTCGGCGGGGGTCTTCACGCAGGACTTGAAGAACTACGTGAAGGTCGGCACCGCGCCGGTGGACCTGATCAACATCGACACCGGCCAGATCGCGACCTATACGGTCACGTCGCGGATCGGCAAGAACGCCAAGCTGAAGGGCGCGGAGTTCGCCGTCGAGGCCCCGTTCGGGCGCGGCTTCGGCGTCCTCGCCAACGCCACGTATGTGGACGCGGAGGACCAGGACGGCCTGCCGATGCTCGGCACTTCCGAGTGGACCTACAACGTGCGCGGTTATTACGAGGACGCGAAGTTCAGCGCGAGCCTCGCCTACAACTACCGCACCGAGTACGCCTACTTCTTCCAGGGCAACGGCACGCCCACTCCCGGCAACGGCGCGCGCTACTTCGCGGGCGCGGGGAGCCTCTCGGCCTCGATCGGCTACCGCATCACGCCCACCCTGAGCGTGCATCTCGACGGCAACAACCTCACCAACGAGATCCGCTACACGTATCACATCAACAAGGACGCTCCCGCCGCCTTCTATGAGAACGGGCGCCAGTACTTCGCGACGGTGCGGTTGAAGTTCTAGCCCTTGCTCCCCGGGCCGCTCCACCGAGGAGCGGTTCGGGGAGACGGTCGCTGTACAGGGAGTGGGCGTCAGGGGAAGGACTCCCTCGAACGGTCTGAGATAATTACCGGGTGCTCTATTCCCTCGCCCGCAGCGCCCTCTTCCGCCTCGATCCCGAAGTCGCGCATGACCTGACGCTGAAGTCGCTTTCGGCGCTGGGCGCGGGCGCGGCGCTGCTCGGGGCGGGCGCGGACAAGGGCGAAACGCGCACGGTGATGGGAATCGAGTTCCCCAACCCCGTCGGGCTCGCCGCCGGGCTCGACAAGAACGGCGAGTACATCGACGCGCTCGGCGCGCTCGGCTTCGGCTTCCTCGAGATCGGCACGGTGACGCCGCGGCCGCAGCCGGGCAACCCCAAGCCGCGGATGTTCCGGCTCGTGGAGCACGAGGCGATCATCAACCGGCTCGGCTTCAACAACCACGGCGTCGAGAAGCTGCTGCGCAACGTCGAGCGCGCTGCCTATCGCGGCGTCCTTGGCATCAATATCGGCAAGAATTTCGATACTCCCATCGAGCGCGCTGCCGAGGATTACCTCGCGTGCCTGGAGGCGGTGTACGACCGCTCGAGCTACGTGACGGTGAACATCTCCTCGCCCAACACCACCAACCTGCGCGACCTGCAGTCGAGCGAGAAGCTGGACCAGCTGCTCGGCATTCTCAAGGCGAAGCGCGACGACCTGGCGGGGCGCTACGGGCGGGCAAAGCCGATGCTGGTCAAAGTGGCCCCCGACCTGGACGACGCGCAGATCGAGGCGATCGCCGGGCTGGCGGTCAAGCACGCGATCGACGGGCTGATCGCCACCAACACGACGGTGTCGCGCGAGGCCGTTTCCGGCCACCGCCATGAGCGCGAGGCCGGAGGGCTAAGCGGCCGGCCGCTCCTCGCGCCCTCGACCCGCGTGCTGGCAAGGCTCGCCAAGGCGCTTGGCGGGCGCGTCCCGCTGATCGGGGTCGGCGGCATCCTGTCAGGCGAGGATGCGCGCGCCAAAAGAGAAGCCGGCGCGAGCCTGGTTCAGCTCTACACCGGCTTCGTCTACCGCGGCCCGGGGCTCATCGCCACGTGCCGCGATGCCCTGCGCCGCGCCGCTACGGCACGATGACCAGCTGGCCGCGGACCTCCCCACCCGGATTGGCCGTCGTATGCACGTTGCAGTAGGTATTGCCTTCCATGAAACGCGCGAGCGTATCGTCCGCGATGGACGTGTTCACGGGGATCACCCACACGCCTGCCGACGGCGATGTCATGCCGATGACCACGGGACCGGCCACGGTGGGCGCGCCGCGGTGCAGGTGCGCTGCGTTGGCGGCGGTGATCGAGGTCTCGATGCGACCGCCCACGCCCTTGGTGAACGGGTTCACCGAAACCCAGCAGGTCCCGGTGGCGCTGGAGGTCACGGGTGGCACCTCGGATGCGCCGGTCATCGAAGCGCGGCGTACGGGAAGATAGAGCTGGCCGCGGATCTCGCCGCCGGGATTGGCGGCGGAGTGCACGTTGGCGTAGAGGTTGCCCGCCAACAAGTCGGCCGCCTGAGCTTCGGTAAGGACCGTGGCCGGCAGGGTCCACGTGGGTCCACCGGTCATGGGGATGGTCACCGGGCCGGCGACGCCGATGCCGCCTGTATGCAAATGGGCGGCGGTGCCGTTGACGCCGGTGGTGGCGACGGTACCGCTCAGCGTCCGCGACTCGGGGTTGTAGATGAAGGTCCCCGTGCCGCTCGCAGTGGTGGTGACCGCGGGCACTTCCTGCGCGCCGGTGAGCGTGGCGTACCACACCTGGCGGCCGATCTGCGCGCGGATCTCGCCCCCGGGATTGGCCGCGCTGTGCACGTTCACATAGAGGTTGCCGTCGAGACCCGACTGGATCTGCGTTACGGAGAGCGTCGATCCCGCGGGCACATCCCAGACGCCCGGCGAGGTCTGCGTCATGGGAACGATGACGGGGCCGTTCACGCCCACGGCCGCCTCGTGGATGTGCGCCGCGACGGCGGTGAGCCCGAAGGTCGTTACCCGGCCGCTTACCGCACCGGTGTTGCGGTTGAAGGTGATGGTGCCGGTCCCCGCCGCCGCGGTGGTCACCGCCGGATTCTCCTGTGCGCCAGCCAGCGTCACCTGCTTCACCACCGCGTTGGGATCGACCCCGCCGCCG
>JBKJTM010000536.1:0-5568 GCA_046590805.1 Usitatibacter sp. | reverse complement strand
GCCCGCGTGGTCGTCGTCGGCGTGGGAAACCACCAGGCCGTCGAGGCGCCGCACGCCCTCGCCCCGCAGGAACGGGACCATGATGCGGCTGCCGCTATCGGCCTCGCCGCTCCACCCCGGGCCGGTGTCGTACGCGAGCGCGTGGCCGGCGGTGCGCACCACGACCGCGAGGCCGTTGCCGACGTCGAGCACGTCCACCCACGCTTCACCCGCGACCGGACGCGGCGGCACCATGAGGAACAGGGGTGCGATCCAGATCGCGCCGCATGAGCGCAGCGGCACGCCGCGCGGTGCGAGGAGCCATGCGCAGCCGAGGAGCGCCGCCGCCACCGTCCATGCCGTGGGCGCGTGGCTTTCGAGGACGGCATCGGGAAGGTCGGCAAGCATTTCGAGAGCGCGCACGGTGACCAGCATCAGCTCGTGAGCCACGTCCAGCAGCCCGGGCGCCGGAAGGAAAGCCCCCAGCAGGATCAGCGGCACCGCGACGAAGCTTACGATCGGGATCGCGAACGCGTTGGCGAGCGGCGAGACCAGCGAGAACTCCTGGAAGAGCGCGACCAGCATCGGCACCATCGCGACCGTCACCGCGAGCTGCTCGCGCAGCGCCGCCGCGAGCTTGCCGCGCCGCCCGGTCCGCAGGGCCATCACGTAGAAGATCGCCGCGACCGCGCCGAACGAGAGCCAGAACCCGGGCGCGAGCACCGCCCACGGATCGAGCACCAGCACCGCGAGCGCGGCCAGTGCCAGCACTCGCGAGGGCGACCCGTGGCGGTCGCAAAGGACGCAGAGCGCGATCACCGCGAGCATGCAGAAGGTGCGCTGCGCCGGGACGGCGTAGCCGGTGAGGAGCGAGTAGCCGAGCGCGGCCGCCACGCCCGCCACGATCGCCGCCTTGCGTGCGGGCAGGCGCAGCGCGAGAAACGGCACGCGCACCCACGCGTACGAAACCGATGCGAAGGCGAGCCCCGCGAGCATGGTGATGTGCAGGCCCGAGATGCTCATCAGGTGCCCGACGCCGGTGCGCCAGAAGACCTCCCAGTCCTCCGCGGAGATCGCGTCCTGGTCGCCCACCGCGAGCGCCACCAGCACCCCCTTCAAGCGAGCCTCGCCCAGGTGCGCCGCCATCGCCTCGCGAATCTCGCCCCGCCAGCGGTGCAGCGTGTAGGGCCAGCCGTCGACGCGCGCGCTCAGCAGCTCGTAGCCAGGCTTGGTACGCACATAGCCGCTCGCGCGGATCCCGCGCTCGAGCGCCCAGGGCTCGTAGTCGAACGCGTGCGGGTTGGAAAGGCCGCGCGGGCGCTTCAGCCGAACCGTGAGCTTCCACCTTTGCCCGGCGACGATTCGCGGCGCCTGCTGCGCCGACCCCTGCTCGTACCAGGTGAGCGAGACGAGCCGCGGGACGGAAACGCCCTCCTCGACCTCGAACAGGAAGCGCGCGCCATTGGGGGTCGCCTGGGGCAACCCGGCGACGATGCCGGTGACCGCGACGTCCTGGCCCTCGAGGGCGCGCGGCAGCTCGTCGGCAAGCCGCGCCTCCGCGCGCCAGGCAGCGAGGCCAAAGCCGACCAGCGCCCCGGAGACGGCGATCAGCAGGCCGCGGGCGATCGCCCGACCGCGAGGAATGAGCGCCACGCCGAGAAGCACCGCCATGCCGACGTGCCCCCAGCCCCAGGCAGGAAGCTCCGCCTGCTGCTGCAGCATCACGGTGCCGAGGGTGAACGCGAGGACGAAGAGCCGCATCCATCCCCAACGCGCCGGGTTCGGCGCGCGAATACAGCTTGACATGATTCCAGCATTCGCCTGGCCGGCCTGTGCCCGGGGCGGCCGGCACTAGAGCCGCGCGTCATGCCTCACGAGGGGGTGGCTCCAGGCGAGCAGCTTGTCGTCGGCCGTGAGCAATATCGCCGCCTGGGTCAGCGCGGTCGCGACGATGAACCTGTCGGCCGGATCATCGGGCAGGCCCGCGAGGTCGAGGGCGCGGATCGCGACTTCCCCATCGAGCGGCAATTCGACCGCACCTGCCGACAGCAACTGCAGGCGCCATTCGCCCACAGGCACCGCCAGCGCGAGTTTGCGGCGCGCCTGCAACAGACCGATCTCCCAGAATACGATTGCCGGCACGGCGACTTGTCCAGCGGCCCAGAAACGGTCAAGCAGGCCGCGAGCCTTGCGTCCGAGCTTGCGGTCGTCGCTGGCGGACCAGAGGAGCACGTGCGTGTCGAGGACGATCACTTCAACGCCTTCCAATGCCGCGTCCCGATCGGCGAGACGATGTCGCCGCTAATGGTGATTTGTCCCTTGTGAAGACCGATGAGCGACTTGGCGCGTGGTGCGCGGTGCGGCCGCAGTTCAGCAACAGGCTTGCCGTTCTTCGTGACCACGATGGTTTTGCCGGTGCGCGCGACTTCGTCCATCAGCGCAAGGCATTTGGCCTTGAATTCCGAGGCCTGAATGGTGTGCATCCGATTGCTCCCGTGGCTGCGATGACCACTAGTATGCCCATGGTCAGAACAGTGGTCAATCCATTCCCTGCCTCGACTCGCCCTGCTATGATTCCCGCATGTCCACGAAATCCGCCGGCTTCACCTGGATCGGCAACAACGCGAGCAAGGTCCTCGAGGGCAAGCGCCTCACGCTGCGGCCCGCGATGGTGGCGGGCGAGCCGACGGTGCCGATCGCCTGGGTGTGCCACGGCGCTCCGCCGCCGAAGGGGATGGAAGTGCGCGGCAAGAACGAGACCGACATCGAGCTGAAGAACCTCCCGCTGGAGTGCCGCGTGCCCACGGCCGTGAAATGAAGCCGGAATTCTGGAACGAGGCGACCGCGCACCTCGCCCGGCGGGACAAGGTGATGAGGAAGATCATCAAGGCCTATCCCGAGGCCGACTTCGTCTCGCGGGGCGACGCCTTCCAGGCCCTCGCGCGCTCGATCGTCGGACAGCAGATCTCGGTCAAGGCGGCGCAGTCGATCTGGGGGCGCTTCAGCGAGCGCGCCGGCAAGATGACGCCCGCCAACGTGCGCGTGCTGGAGGACCAGGCGTTGCGCGCCTGCGGTTTCTCCGGCCAGAAGGTCGCCTACGTGAAGGACCTGGCGATGCGCTTCGACGAGGGCCTCATCAAGCCGCGGCGCTGGGCGCGCATGCAGGACGAGGCGATCATCGAGGATCTGACCGAGGTGAAGGGCATCGGCCGCTGGACGGTGGAGATGTTCCTCATCTTCCACATGAAGCGCCCCGACGTGCTGCCCGTGGGCGACCTGGGCCTGCAGCGCGCGATGGAACGCAACTACAACGACGGCGAGCCGCTCACCAAGGACGAGATGCGCGCGATCGGAAAGCCGTGGTCGCCGTACAGCTCGGTCGCGACGTGGTATCAGTGGCGCTCGCTCGACCCCGTGAGCTTCTAGGAAAGGCACCCGATGATCAAGAACGCCGTCGATTGGTTCGAGATTCCCACCGCCAACCTTTACTCGAAGGGATGAGCGCTCGCGAGGTCGCTTCCGACTTTCCGCGCGCGGGCGAGATCGACGCGCTGCTCTACGACTTCGGCGGCGTGCTGATCGAGATCGACTTCGACCGCATCTTCCGGCGCTGGGCGGAGCTGGCGCAGGCCCCATTCGAGCAGGTGAAGGCGCGCTTCTCTCATGGCGGCGCGTACCGTCGCCACGAGCGCGGCGAGATCGACCTCGCGGCGTACTACCAGGCGCTGCGCGCAGAGCTGGGTATCCAGCTCACCGACGAGCAGCTCACCGACGGCTGGCAGCGGGTCTTCGGCCCCGAGCACCCGCGGGTGGTTGACGCGATCCGAACGCTCGCGCCGCGCATGCCCCAGTACCTGTTTTCCAACACCAACCGCACGCATTGCGACTTTTTCCGCGAGCGCTACGCGGCGGCTCTAGGGCCATTACGCCGCGTCTTCGTGTCCTGTGACATGGATGCGCGCAAGCCCGAGCGCGCGGCGTTCGAATACGTTGCCCGCGAGATCGGCGTGCCGCTCGAACGCATCTACTTCCTGGACGACACCGCCGAGAACATCGAGGGCGCGCGCGCCGCCGGAATGAGGGCCACCCATATCAGGTCGCCGGACGACGTGATGCAGGCGGTCGCTCCCTGGCTCGCCTGAGCGCCTACGGTCAAGATGTGGGCGTTTCCCGCACGCAGGTCGGAATGCGCCTATGCGCTCGGGAGATGTCCCGGCAGGTGATAAGCCCATCGAGCTATGAAATGTCGTTTCCATGTCTCCAAGGGTTCGTTATCGGCTGGCAAAGTGGCAGCATGATGAATCGACTCGCAGCTACAGCACTCGCGCTCGCCACGCTGGCGCCCTCGTTCGCGCATCCGGGCATGCTTTACAAGTCCGTGGACTCGAACGGCACCGTCATCTTTTCGGATACGCCCCCCACGGGCGCACGCATCCTCGAGGAACGCCTCATGTCCGGCGCGAGCGCAGGCACACCCCAGGTGACGAGCACGATCACCAGCGCCTTCGTGAACGCCGAGCAGATGCTCGGTTTCGACCCGGCCATCGCGCACGCGAACGCGAATGTCGATCTCGCGGAGCGCAGCCTCGCCACCGCGCGCCGCAAACTGTGCCCGCTCTACGAAGGCGTTCGGCTGAGCCCCACGCGCCTGTCGCTCGATGACGACGCGCGCCTCGATCCTTATCGCAACAACCTCAAGATCGCGCGCCAGCAGCTGGCCGAGATCCTTCGCGGCCGGCGCCTCGCGCTCAGGTAGCGGACGGAGTGGGAGCACGGCAACCGTTTCGCGCCACCCGAACTTCGAGAGTTGCACTCCGCGGGATGTGGTTCAGCCCCCAGGGATCCTGCCGTCAGTGATGTGCAGCTGCCGCCCCATGCGGGCGGCGAGTTCGGGATCGTGGGTCACCATCACGAAGGCCGCCGAGTGGCGGCTATTCAGCTCCAGGATCAGGTCGAACACCCGCGCGGCATTCTCGCGGTCCAGGTTGCCCGTGGGTTCGTCGGCGAGCACGCAAGCCGGCTGCGTGACCAGGGCACGCGCGACCGCCACCCGCTGACGCTCACCACCGGAAAGCTCTCCAGGGCGATGCGTGATCCGCTTCGCGAGGCCCACCTCCGCCAGCATTGCCTCCGCCCGCTCGCGCGCTTCCTTCCCGTCAACGCGGCGGATGGTGAGTGGCATCGCCACGTTCTCGAGCGCGGAGAACTCCGGCAGCAGGTGGTGGAACTGGTAGACGAAGCCGAGCGACTGGTTGCGCAGGCGACCTTGCGCGGCCGGGTCGAGGGCAGACATGTCCTGCCCCAGCAGGTGGACTGTTCCCGCGCTCGGTTTGTCGAGCCCGCCCAGCAGGTGCAGCAGCGTGCTCTTGCCCGAGCCTGAAGCGCCGACGATGGCGATCGACTCGCCGCCCAGGATGTCGAGATCGATGCCCTTCAGCACCGGCACCGCGATGTCGCCCATGCCGTAGATCTTTTCCAGCCCACGGCAGGAAAGGATGATTCCCTCTCGTCCCTCGCCCCTCGCCGCTTGCCCCTCACTCATACCGGAGCGCCTCCGCCGGGGTCACCCGCGAGGCCCGCCAGCTGGGA
>JBKJTM010000518.1:0-6690 GCA_046590805.1 Usitatibacter sp. | reverse complement strand
GGTGGTCAAGCTGCAACCGCCGCTCGCGAAGGCGGGCCCGAAGGCTCCGAAGGTCGACCGCCTGGTGATCGTTGCGATCGACGCAGGCCACGGCGGCGAGGACCCGGGTGCGCGCGGCCGTTTGGGGACGCGCGAGAAGGACGTGACGCTCGCCATCGCCAAGCGCCTCAAGGCGGCGATCGACGCGGAGCCCAACATGCGCGCGGTGATGGTGCGCGACGGCGACTACTTCATCCCGCTCGTCCAGCGCGTGGCCAAGGCGAGGCGCGTCAATGCCGACGTGTTCGTCTCGATCCACGCCGACGCGTGGGTGAAGCCCGATGCGCGCGGCTCCTCGGTGTTCGCGCTTTCCGAGCGCGGCGCCACGACCACCGCGGCCCGCTGGCTCGCGCAGAAGGAGAACGAGTCCGACCTCATCGGCGGCGTGAACCTCGGGGTGCGCGACCCGGTGCTCGCGCGCACCCTTCTCGACCTCTCGCTCACCGCCACCATCAACGATTCGCTCAAGCTCGGCAGAGCGGTGCTCTCAGAGCTGGGCGACGTGAACTCGCTGCACAAGCACTCGGTCGAGCAGGCGGGCTTCGCGGTGCTGAAGGCGCCCGACGTGCCCTCGATCCTGGTGGAGACCGCGTTCATCTCCAACCCCGAGGAGGAGAAGCGCCTCAAGGATGGCGCCTACCAGGACAAGATCGCCGGCGCGATCCTGGCCGGCATCAAGCGCTACCTGGCGCAGAACCCGCCGCTCGCGCGCTCCAAGGTCGCTTCCAACTAAAGCGGGGACAGACTCTTTTTCCGCTGACCGCTCGTGCGGCCTCAGGAAAAAGAGTCTGTCCCCGGTTTAGGCGGAGGAGACGATGCGCGGCGCGGCGAGGCCGTTCGCGGCCTGGGCCTTGAGCATCGCGGTGGCTTCCAGGGCGGTGACCGGTCGCGAGAAGAGATAGCCCTGGAACGCCTCGCAGTTGTTGGCCCGCAGGAAGTCCAGCTGCGCGCGCGTCTCCACGCCCTCGGCGATCACGCGCAGCTTCAGGCGCCGCGCCATCGCGATGATCGCTTCGGTGATCGAGCCGCTGCTCTCGTCGCCGGGCAGGTTCATGATGAACGAGCGGTCGATCTTCATGCTCGATGCCGGCAGGCGCGTGAGCTGGTTCAACGACGAATAGCCGACGCCGAAGTCGTCCACCGCGACCTGCATTCCCACCGCGCGCAGCTGCGCCAGCGTCTCGATCGACTGCTCGAGGTTGCGCATGATCATGGTCTCGGTGATCTCGAGCTCGATGCGGCGCGGGTCCACGCCGGTGTCGCGCACGATGGAAAGCAGCGTGGCCACGAGGCGCCGCGACATGAACTGCCGCGCCGAGATGTTGATCGAGATCGTGAGCGGCGGCAGGCCATCGTCGGTCCATTGCCTGAGCTGCCGGCACGCGGTGGCGAACACCCATTCGCCGATCGGCACGATGAGGCCCAGCTCCTCGGCGACGAAGATGAAGTCCTTGGGAGGGATCTCACCGCGCTGCGGGTCGTTCCAGCGGATGAGCGCCTCCATCCCGGAGATCTGCCCGCTCGCGATGTCCACCTGCGGCTGGTAGCGCAGGAAGAACTCCTCGTGTTCGATCGCCTTCCTCAGGCGGCTTTCCACCTCGAGGCGCTTGGAGAGCAGGAAGTTCAAGTCGTTGGTGAAGAAGCGCACCGTGTTGCGGCCCGCGTCCTTCGCCTGGTACATGGCGCTGTCGGCGTGCTTCAGCAGCAGCTGCACGTCGGTCGCGTCGTTCGGATAGTGGCTGATGCCGATCGAGGGCGTGATGTGGATCTCGTGGCCGGCGATCTCCACCGGCCGCGACAGCTCCTTGATCATCTTGTCCGCGACCACGCGCGCGTGCTCGGGGCGCTCGAGATCCGGCAGGATCACCACGAACTCGTCGCCGCCCTCGCGCGAGACCGTGTCGCCCTCCCGCACGCAGGAGACCAGGCGCTGCGACACGTCCTTCAGGATGAAGTCGCCGGTATCGTGGCCGAGGGTGTCGTTCACCAGCTTGAAGCGGTCGAGGTCGAGGAACAGCACCGCAACGTGGCGCTGCTTGCGCCGCGCGGCCATGATTGCCTGGTTGAGCCGGTCCTGCATCAGGCGCCGGTTAGGCAGCCCGGTAAGCGCGTCGTGGTGCGCCATGTAGTGGATGGTGCGCTCGGTGTTCAGCCGCTCGGTGATGTCCTGCACCAGCGACGCGAAGCCGACCAGCTGGCCGGTGCTGTCGGCGATCGGCGTGTTGTACCACTCGCAATGGATGGTGCGGCCGGTGCGCGTCACGTTCACCGTCGTGGTCTTGTTGCCCTCGCCCGACTGGAGGAGCTCGCCGAACATCGCCTCCATCCCGGCACGCTCGGCGTCGGCAGCGAGCAGCGCCGGAATGGGCTTGCCCATCGCCTCCTCGAGCGGGAAGCCGAAGATCGCCTCGGCAGCCGGGTTCCACGCGGTGATGCGGTAGCGGCGGTCCCACTCCACCACCGCGAGCGGCGTGCGCTCGAAGTGCATGCGAAGCTTCTGCGAGGCGAGCAGCTCGCTCTGCTGCAACTTGGCGCGCTCGGTCATCTCCGCGGCGAGCGCCTCGTTCACCTCGATGAGCCGGCTCCTCTCCGAAGCGAGCTCGGTGGTCAGCACCTCGCGGGCGCGGCGCGTGTTGAGCGAATCGACCAGGGCCTTGTGAACGCGCTCGTGCACGTAGGGCAGCAGGCCCGCCAGCAGCAGGATCAGCCCCGAGAGGAACATCTGGCTCCTCTCGCCCGAGGTGCCCAGGGTCGCGGCGAGCGGCACCAGGCCGAAGAAGGCGGTGATCTTGTAGGCGAAGCGGTGCGGCGCGTAGTAGGCGACCGCGCCGGTCATCAGGAGCGTGACCAGCATCACCACCGAGAGGCGCTGCGCGACGCGCGCGGCATCGGGGAGCAGCACGGTGCCGATCGCCATCCAGCACAGGCCCGCGAGCAGCGTGCCGCCGAGGAAGCGCTCCTCCCAGTCGATCATCCGCGAGTCGTCGTCGGTCTCTGCCTGGATGAAGGCCTTGTAGATGAGGTAGCGGCCCACGGTCACCAGGCCGATCGCGACGAACCATGCGAAGAGCGCGGGTCGCTTCGAGAGGTCTTCCCAGAGGATCGCGCCGAGGATGAAGACCACCAGGAGCGTCGTGAGGTAGCCGACGAGCGAAAAGCGGAACAGCAGGCGGACTTGCTCCGCATGCAGTGAATGGTCCGCCTCCGCAGGGGTTTGAACCTGCGGCTTCTCCGTCCCTGGGGTCATGCCACTCCTCGCGCTCGGGGCGCTTCTCGGAGGGAAATTTTCTCGGCCAGTGTAACATTCCACGTGGCCGCGATTCGCACTCTCTCCGAGCTTCTGGTCAATCAGATCGCCGCCGGCGAAGTCGTCGACCGGCCCGCCGCCGCGCTCAAGGAATTGATCGAGAACAGCCTCGACGCGGGCGCCCAATCCGTGGCCGTGGACCTTTCCGAAGGCGGCGTTCGCCGCATGCGGGTGACCGACGACGGCTCGGGGATCGATCGCGAAGACCTGCCGCTCGCCGTGGCGCGCTTCGCGACCAGCAAGATCTCGACCCTGGACGACCTCGAGCGCGCCGCCACCCTCGGCTTCCGCGGCGAAGCACTCGCCTCGATCGGCGCCGTCGCGCGCCTCGCGATCGCCAGCCGCCGCCCCGGCGAGCGCCATGCCTGGCGCATCCAGTGCGAGGCCGGCGAGGTTTCCGGGGTCGAGCCCGCGGCGCTCGCTTCCGGCACCAGCGTCGATGTCGAGGACCTTTACTTCAACACGCCCGCTCGCCGCAAGTTCCTGAAGAGCGAGGCGACGGAATTCTCGCGCTGCGCGGATGCGTTCGCGCGCATCGCCCTTTCGCGTCCCGCGGTCGCGTTCTCGCTCACGCACAACGGGCGACGTCACCAGCACCTCTCCCCCGAAACGGCGCGCGCGCGCGCGGCGAACGTGATTGGCGAGGACTTCGCCGAAGCCGCGGTGGAAGTGCGGGCCGAGGGCGCGCGGCTGTCGCTCTCGGGGCTCGCCGCCGCGCCCGGCTTCACGCGCGGCAGTCGCGATGCGCAGTACCTGTTCGTGAACGGCCGCTTCGTGCGCGACAAGGTGCTTGCCCACGCGGTGCGCGAGGCCTACGCGGACGTGATGCATCACGATCGCCATCCGGCCTACGTGCTGTTCGTCGACATCGATCCGGCGCTGGTGGACGTGAACGTGCACCCGGCGAAGAGCGAGGTGCGCTTCCGCGATTCGAGCGCGGTGCACCAGTTCACGTTCCACGCGCTGTCGCGCGCGCTGGCGCTGCCGATGGGGCAGGCAAGTCATCCCGGCGCAGGCCGGGATCCAGTCTTGGGTCCCGGCCTACGCCGGGACGACCACGCTTTGCAGCCGTCCCTCGCGATGTCGCAGCCCGCCGCCAGATACGAGGCGCTGTTCGCCACCGCGGTGGCCGAGGAGCGGCGCACGGAGGCGGCGTCGCAGGCGCCGATGCTCGGCTTCGCCGTGGCGCAGCTGCACGGCGTCTATGTCCTCGCGCAGAACATGGCGGGGCTGGTGATCGTCGACATGCACGCCGCGCACGAGCGGATCGTCTACGAGGGCCTCAAGGCGGCGCTCGATGCGGCGGCGCTTCCCTCGCAGCCGCTGCTGGTGCCGATCCCGATGACCGCGACGGCCGAGGAGATCGAGCAGGCCGAGGGCGGACGCGCAGCGCTCGAGAGCCTGGGCTTCGATGTCGCGCCCTCGGGCCCGCGCGAGATCGTCATCCGCGCGGTGCCGGCGCTGCTCGCCGACCTCGACGCGACCGGGCTGTTGCGCTCGGTGCTGCGCGAGATGCGGGAATTCGGTGCGAGCCGGGTGCTCGTCGAGCGCAGCAACGAGCTCCTCTCCACCATGGCCTGCCACGCCGCGGTGCGCGCGAACCGCTCGCTCACCCTTGCGGAGATGAACGCGCTGCTGAGGCAGATGGAGCAGACCGAACGCGCCGGCAGCTGCAACCACGGCCGTCCCACCTGGCACCAGCTGGCGATGGCGGACCTCGACCGGCTGTTCATGCGGGGGCGGTGAAGGCGATCTTCCTGCTGGGCCCGACCGCGAGCGGCAAGACCGCGGTGGCGCTCGCGCTCGCGCGCCGCTTTCCGGCGGAGATCGTGAGCGTCGATTCCGCCCAGGTCTATCGCGCCATGGATGTCGGCACCGCGAAGCCCACGGTCGCGGAGCGCGCCGCGGTGCCGCATCACCTGATCGACATCGTCGAGCCGACCGCGGCCTATTCCGCGGGCCGCTTCCGCGACGATGCGCTGGGCCTCATCGCCTCGATCCATGCGCGCGGGCGGCTGCCGATCCTCGCCGGCGGGACGATGCTCTATTTTCGCGCGCTCACGCGCGGTCTGGCGCAGTTGCCGCGCGCGGACGCCGCGGTCCGCGCAATGATCGAGGCGCGCGCCGCGGCGCTCGGCTGGCCCGCGATGCATGCGCAGCTCGCGCTGATCGACGCGGTAACCGCCGCGCGCCTCGATCCCAACGATTCGCAGCGCATCCAGCGCGCCCTCGAGGTGCACCGCCTCACCGGCACGCCCTTGTCGGTCCTGCACGCAGCATCGAGAAGCGCCGCGCCGCCCTTCGAGGCGCTCCAGGTGGCGCTCGAGCCTTCGGACCGCGGCGTGCTGCACGAGCGAATCGCCGCGCGCTTTCGCGGGATGCTGGCGCAAGGATTGGTCGAGGAGCTTGCCGGGTTGCGCGCCCGCATGCCGCTCGACGGCGACCTGCCGTCGATGCGAACCGTGGGCTACCGGCAGGCGCTCGACACGCTGGAAGGAAGGCAGCCGGAGTCGACCCTCGAGGCGCGCGGCATCGCCGCCACCCGCCAGCTCGCCAAGCGGCAGCTCACGTGGCTGCGGGCAATGCAGGATGTCGAGCGCCACGACTGCCTGCGCCCGGACCTGGCGGCGGCGGTCGAGGCGCGGGTGGAGCGGTTCGTCAGTCCTCGCCGTGGTACTTGAAGCTCACCTTGAGCTTGGCGCGGTAGATGAGCTTGCCGCCCTCGATCTTCACGTCGAGCTTGTCGACCTCGGCCACCCGCAGGTCCCGCAGGCTGCGCGACGCGGCGCTCACGCCGTTCTTCGCGGCATCGGCCCACGAGCTCGAGCTGGTGCCGACGATCTCGATCACCTTGTAGACAGCGTTGGAATCCTTGCTCTTCTTGGCCTTGGCCATGGAATGCTCCCGACTGTTCGTTGGTGGAAAGTGCCCCTCCAATATACCGCTAGGGAAGCTCTGAACAAGTCCCGGGGTCTGCGACGGGTCGATTTCGGTGACGATTCTAGGCGGGAGTCCGAAGCAAGGTAGGTACCTTGCAAGGACGAGCAACGACGAAGTGGCCCGAAATCGCCCGTCCCATGGCACTGCCGCGAGCCATTGACGCGGCAGTGCTTCAGGGTTGCGACAGATGCGGCGTCTGCGTCGTTGAACGCCTTGCGAAGGTTGTCGACATTCGCTGCACCGTCCGCCTAGCAGCCATCCGCATCTGTCGCAACGCAGATCCCCGGTACTTGTTCAGAGCTTCCCTAGCTTTCGATCTTCGCGCGCGCGATCAGCGCCGCGTTCGCCGCCGCATCCGTTTGCAGCGTGCCGAAGGCGGCACCGCCCTGTGCGGCAATCCTCGA
>JBKJTM010000409.1:0-7984 GCA_046590805.1 Usitatibacter sp. | reverse complement strand
AGTCGTTCGCGGACGAGGTGGCCTATGCCGCGGGACTCGACCCCGTGGCCTTTCGCCTGCGCTATCTCACCGACGCGCGCGATCGCGCCGTGGTGCGGGCCGCGGCCGACAAGGCCTCATGGCAGCCGCGCACCGCGCCGCGTGCGCCGCAAGGCCGCATCGCGAAGGGCCAGGGTATCGCCTACGCGCCGCGGGCCGGGGCGATCGTGGCGGTGGTAGCGGAGGTGGAAGTCGATCGCACCACCGGCCGCTTCCGCGTCACGCGCTTCACCTGCGCCCACGACTGCGGCTTCGTCGTGAATCCGCTCAACCTGCGCGGCACCATCGAGGCCAACCTCATCCAGGCGATGAGCCGCACGATGCACGAGGCGGTGCGGTTCGATGCGCATCGCGTGCTCTCGGACGATTGGATCACCTATCCGATCGTGGACATGACCGAAGTGCCCGATGCGATCGACATCGTGATGGTGAACAACCGTCCCGACGCCCGCTCGCGCGGAGCCGGGGAGCCTTCGACGCGGCCGGTGGCGGCGGCAATCGCCAACGCCCTGCATGACGCGCTCGGAGTCCGCATCCGGCGCGTGCCGTTCACCCCGGAGGCGGTGAAGGCGGCGACTAGCGCCTAGTCATCCCGGGCGCCGCCGTTGCGGCGATGGCCCGGGATCCAATTCACCAGGGCCCGGGACTACGTTCGCGCCGCTCACTCCGCCTGGATCCTGGCGTCGCGGATGACCCTGGCCCACTTCGCGGATTCGGCCTGGAAGTGCCTGCCGAGCTCCTCGGGCTTCATCGCGTCGGCCTCGAGGCCCTGGCCGCGGAGCTTCTCCTTCATCTCCGGCGCCTCGACGATCGCCGAGATCTCGCGATTGAGGCGCTCGACCACCGCCGCCGGCGTGCCCGCGGGCGCGACGAAGGAATACCACGTCGTCACCTCGTAGCCCGGCACCGCGTCCTTGATGAGGGGAATGTCCGGGAGTTGCGGCGCGCGTTTCGCTCCGCTGGTACCGAGGGCGCGGAGTTTCCCTGCCTGGATGTGCTGCAGCATCGAGGGCAGGGCGTTGAACATGAACTGCACGTTGCCGGCAAGCAGATCGGTGACACCCGGGGCGCTCCCTTTGTACGGCACCTGGACCGCGTCGATGCCGGTCATGAAGTTGAAGAGCGTCGCCGCGAGTCCCTGCGTGGTCGCGGCACCCAGCGAGGCGAAGTTGAGGGTGCCCGGCTTCGCCCTGGCGAGGGTGATGAATTCCTGCGTGGTCTTCGCCGCGACGCTCGGGTGGACCACCAGCACCAGCGGCGTGAAGCCGATCATCGCCACCGGCGTGAAATCCTTGAGCACGTCGTAAGGATGATTCTTCATCAGCGACGGCGTCATCACGAACACCGGTGTGGCCATGCCGAGGGTGTAGCCGTCCTTGGGCGCGCTGGCCACGGTGCGCATGCCGATGGTGTTGCTGCCCCCGCCCTGGTTTTCCACCACCACCGTCTGCTTGAGCCGCTCGCCGAGCTGCTGCCCCACGAGGCGCGCGAGGATGTCGACGCCGCCGCCCGCCGCATAGGGGACGATCACGCGGATCGGCCTGGTCGGGTAGTCCTGCGCCAGCGCCGGCAACGCTGCCAGAAGAAGAGCGCCGAGCGATGCGCCGAGAAGGCTACGAGTGCCCATGGTCGTCCTCGTCGTGCTGGTGGGTATGGACATGCCGGTGGGGCGCGTGCCCGTGGTCGTGGTCATGCATCAGCTCCTTCGGCACGTCGGGGAACATCTGGCGCGAGGTGAGCGCCGCGCCGCCGGCCCACTCGACGCCGCCTTGCTTGCGCGCCGCCGCGAGGAAATCGTCCCAGGTGAGCTTCGCCGGATCGCGCGCGACTTCCAGGCGCTGGGCCAGGGCGGCGAGCACCAGTTTGCGGATACGGCGCCCGTCCCAGCCTTCGCAGAGGGCGGCGAGCTCGGAGAATTTCGGCGTCTCACGGGCCATCGGCAACAGCGCCGGCCACTGCACCGCGAGCTCACCGATGGCGCTTTCGAGGATCGTGGCGATCGTCTCCTGGTCGGGGAGCGCGAAGCGCATCACCAGGTCGGCGCGCGACAGGAACGCCGAGTCCACCGCCTCGATGAAGTTGGTTGTGGCCACGAACAGGACCGCGGGCAGCTTCTTCGCGATCTCGTCGATGCCAAGCAGCACCGCGTCGGTGGCGCGGTGCACGTCGATGGGATTCGCCTCGAAGGACGCCGCCGAGCGGCTGAAGGCGAAGCTCTCGACCTCGTCGATCAGCACCACGGTGAAGGGGCGCCGCGCGGCGATCTCGGGAATGGTCTCGGCCAGCAGCCGCGTCACGTTGCGCTGGCTCTCGCCCAGCATGTCGCTGGGGAACGCGTGCGGGTTGATTTCCACGAGCGTCGTCGCGCCCTCGCGGGCGAGCGCCAGCGCCGCCACCTGCGCCAGGCCGCGAGCCATCGTGGTCTTGCCGGTGCCCGGCGGGCCCGCGAGCACGATCAGCCCGTGCGGCAGCCCCGCGAGCATCGAGAGCTTGCGCCCGTGCTGCAGCACCAGGAGCGCCTGCGCCAGCAGCCGTTCCTTCACCTGCTTCGGCACGATGATCGCGTCCCAGTCGCGGTCGTGGTGCTCCGCGGGGAGCACGTGCATCGAGAGCACGCCCGGCGGAAGGGCGGGTCTGCTCACTCGCCGGGCCGCCGGTCGTCCGGCCACTGGATCTGCGAGAGCTCCTGCGTCGACACCAGCGTGTCCTCCGCTTCCTCGAACAGCACCATCGGGTCCATCAGCGTGCGCATCGTCTCCAGGATCGAGTCGAACATGTGGATGCGCACCAGCCGGCACTCGTTCACCGGGTCGTCGTTGAAGTGCTGGTGCCAGAGGAAGTGGTCGACGACGATCAGGTCGCCCTTCTTCCAGCGGTGGTGCTCGCCTTCGTCGGGCGCGGTGCCGAGAAAGCTGTGGCCGTGGCCCTCGACCACGTAGAGCCACGCCTCGCCCGGATGGCGATGCAGCGACTGGGTCTTGCCAGGCGCGAACTGGATCATCACCTGGGTGAGGCCCGACGCCTCGTTGCCGATCGCGCGGTCGTTGAGGAACTTGGTGCGCGTGCCGCGCGGCGTGGCGAGGATCTCCTGCTCGTCGTAGGGGGTGTGGATGCGTCCGGAGCGGCGCTTCTTCGCCTCCACCGCCACGCGGCGCAGGCGCCGCGCGTACGGATCGTCGCCGGCGGGCCCCTGGGAGAACGCCGGCCTGGGCGGCAAAGCCGTGAACGGCGTGTGGCCGCCGTCCTCGATCAGGCTCATGCCGAGCGTCCACAGTGTCGGCTCCGAGGAGTAGCTCATGAAGCGCCCCGGCTTGCCGCCGTCGTTGCCGTGGCGATGCCAGCTCCAGGCCGGGATGTGGATCGCGTCCCAGGCCTTCCAGTCGTAGCGCACGCCGTCGACCTCGGTCCAGCCGCTGCCCTCGACCATGAAGAGGATCGCATCCCAGGAATGACGATGAATCGTGGTCGTGGCTCCCGGGTCGACCTCGTGCACGAGTGCATCCAGGCAGCGGGTGGGGCGATCGCCGTCCCAGCCCATGTAGACGCCGCTGCGCAGCCCCCGCGCGGTGGGGACCAGCGCCACGTCTTCCTTGCGGATCACGCTCTGGCGGTACTTGCGCCACTCGTCGATGAACTCCGCGCGGCGCCGCTTCTGGATGTGGTAATGGGTGGTGGTGGTCTGGGTCTTGGTCGGCATGTATTCGTCGCCCCGGCGTAGGCCGGGGCCCAATTTAGTTGGCGCCTTGGGCCCCGGTCCACCGCCGCGATTGCGGCGACCGGGGCGACAGGCAATGGTACTTTCCGGCGTTCCGTTATGAGGAACATCGTTCCAAAAATTGCGTCGTCGGTCGATTCAAACATAGAATGTCGGACCCGGTCAATTTGGCCACCGCCACGCCGCCCGCCATGCGCCTCCTCCTCCGCCTGATCGCGTCCTGCCTCGCCATTCCCGTGGCACTCGCCCAGGCGCCGGCGAAGAACGACGAGGTCTTCCGCTACCGCGGCGCCGACCGCGACGCGCGGCTGGTGGAGCGGGCGAAGCAGGAGGGCAGCGTCGTCCTCTACACCTCGCTCGCGCCCACCGAGTCCAGGCCCCTCGCCGAGGCTTTCGAGAAGAAGTACGGCATCAAGGTGGAGCTGTGGCGCGCCCTCTCCGACAAGGTGGTGCAGCGGGTGATCACCGAGGCGCAGGGCCGGCGCCACACCGTCGACGTGGTCGAGACCAACGGGCCCGAGATGGAGATGCTCGCGCGCGAGAAGCTGCTGGCCGAGTTCCACTCGCCGCACCACGCCGATCTTCCGCCGGAAGCCATCCCGGCGCACCGCACCTGGTTTCCGGATCGCCTCAATTTCTTCGTGGTCGGCTACAACACGCAGAAAGTCCAGCGCTCCGAGATCCCGGCGACCTACGAGGGCTTCACCGATCCGAAGTGGAAGGGCCGCATCGGGCTGGAAGCGACCGACGCGGAATGGATGGCGACGCTCATCAAGACGTGGGGCGACGAGAAGGGCATGGACTTCTTTCGCAAGCTCTCGGCGATGAAGCCCGACGTCCGCAAGGGCCACGTGCTGCTGGCCGAGCTGGTGGCCGCGGGCGAGGTGCCGGTGGGCCTCACGATGTACAACAGCAACATCGTGTCGCTGAAGAGGAAGGGCGCGCCGATCGACTTCGTCCCGGTGCAGCCGGTGGTCGCCCGCCCGCAGGGGATCGGCATCGCGAAAAACGCCCCGCACCCGCACGCGGCGCTGCTCTTCGCCGACTTCGTGCTCTCCCCCGAGGGCCAGAAGCTGTTCGAATCGATGGGCCGCGTGCCCGCGAGCACGCGCGTGAAAAGCGAGCTCAACAACTTCCCCTTCACGCTGATCGAGCCCGCCACGGTGCTCGAGGAGGCGCCGAAGTGGGAGAAGCTCTGGAACGAACTCTTCCTCAGGAAATAGCTCGACATGGAATCGCTCCCCAACCACTGGCTGTCGCTCGCCGCGGTCGTGTTCCTGCTGGGCCTGAAGCACGGCCTGGATCCCGACCACCTCGCGGCCATCGACGGGCTCACGCGCTGCAACGCGCGGGCCAAGCCGCGGCTCGCGCGCTGGTCGGGGCTGCTCTTCTCCGCCGGGCACGGCGTGGTGGTGACGGCGGTCGCGATCATCGTCGCGACCGTCGCGACCGAGTGGCAGGCGCCGGCCTGGCTCGAGAACACCGGCATCTGGATCTCTATCGCCTTCCTGGCGCTCCTCGGCTTCGCCAACCTGCACGCGGTGCTGCGCACCCCGGCCCACGAGGTGGTCCGGCCCGTGGGCATGCGCTCGCGCCTCTTCGCGCGGCTCACGCGCGCCGAGCATCCTGTTCTGGTGGCGGCGGTCGGCGCCGCCTTCGCGCTTTCCTTCGACACCATCAGCCAGGCGGTGCTGTTCTCGGTCACCGGCTCGCACCTGGCCGGTTGGCTGTTCGCGGCATGCCTGGGGCTCGTCTTCACCGCCGGGATGATGGCGACCGACGCGCTGAACGGCCTGTGGGTGAGCCACCTGGTGCGCAAGGCGGACCGTCGTGCCGCCGCCGCTTCCCGCGTGATGAGCGTTGCGATCGCGTGCACCTCGCTCGCGATCGCGGCGATCGCCGCGGCGCGCCACCTGGTGCCCGCCTTCGGCGCGCGCTCCGCGGAGTGGGGCCCGGTGTTGAGCGCGGCGGTGGCGATCGTGGTCCTCGCCGCTTATCTCCTCGCTTCCCGCATCACCATGGCCGAGGCGGTGCGCTGATGGCCGCCCAGCCCATCGACCGCGGTGCCCGCAAGCCCAAGCCGCGCCGCATGCGCCTGTCCAGCGTGGCCAACTCGATCCGCCTCACCAAGGCGTTCTCCGAGAGCGAGTACGAGATGGGCATCAGCGCGCTCGCCGCGCGCCTCGGGCTCGCCAAGAGCACGGTGCATCGCCTGGCGACGACGCTCGTCGAGTACGACATCCTCGAGCAGAACCGCGAGACCGGAAAATATCGGCTGGGACTTGCGCTGTTCGAGCTGGGCACGCTCGTGCGCCGCAAGATGGACGTGATGTCGGAGGCGCAGGCGCAGATCCACGCGCTCGCGGACCTCTCCGGCGAGACGGTGCAGCTCGCGATCCTCGACCACCTCTCGGTGCTCTACATCCGCATCCGCGAGAGCCGCCAGGCGGTGCGCATGTCCTCGGGCCTGGGCTCGCGGGCTCCCGCGCATTGCACCAGCGTCGGCAAGGTGCTTCTCGCCCACCAGACGACGGAGACGATCCAGCAGGTGATCGACAACGGGCTGAAGCGCTACACGCAGAACACCATCACCGAGCCCGCCGCGCTCGCCGCGGAGCTGGAGTCGATCCGCCAGAAGGGTTACGCCCTCGACGACGAGGAGATCGAGTCGGGGCTGCGCTGCATTGCCGCGCCGATACGCGACCATTCCGGGCGCGTGATGGCGGCGATCAGCGTTGCCGCGCCGGTGCAGCGCATGACCAAGAAGAACGTGCAGACCACGGTACCGACGGTGGTCGCTGCGGCCGAGGCGATCTCGCGGCGCCTCGGGTACATGCCTTCGCTGTCCGCCGCGATGGTGGAGTGATGCGCGCGGTCCGGATCGCGCAGGGACCGGAGTTCGCCTGCGCTGACAACGACACGCTGCTGCGCGCGGGCCTGCGCGCGGGCCTGGGCTTCCCGTACGAGTGCAACGCCGGCTCATGCGGCACCTGCAAGGTCGAGCTCGTCGCCGGCACGATCGATTCGCTCCGTCCGGATGCGCCGGGCCTCGCCGAGCGCGACCGGGCGAAGAACCGCGTGCTCGCCTGCCAGGCCCGCCCCACCAGCGATTGCGAGATCAAGGTGCGGCTGCGGGAGGAGAACGTGCCGCGCCACCGTCCGGCGCTTTTCCGCGCGATGCTCATCGGCACCCGCGACCTCACCCACGACATGCGGGAATTCCGCTTCCGGGCCGACGGTGCGCCGGGGTTCCTTCCCGGGCAGTACGCGCTCTTCTACATGCCGGGGCTCGCCACGCCGCGCACCTATTCGATGTCGAACGTGGATGGCGACGGCGAGTGGCATTTCATCGTGCGCCGCGTCCCGGGCGGCGCCGGCACCGAGACGCTGTTCGACAAGGTGCCGGTTGGAAGCGAGATCGTGCTCGACGCGCCCTACGGCCTCGCCTACCTGCGTGGCGACAGCCCGCGCGACATCGTCTGCGTGGCGGGCGGCTCGGGGCTGGCGCCGATCCTCTCGGTGGCGCGCGGTGCGGTGCGGGAGCCGGCGCTCGCCGCTCGCCGCATCCATGTCTTCTACGGCGCGCGCACCCTGGGCGACCTCGCCGGCAAGGCGGAGCTCGAGGCGCTGCCGGGGTTCGGCGAACGCATCACCTTTCAAGCCGTCCTCTCCGATACGCAGGCGGATCGGCCGGGCGCGTGGAGCGGCCCGACCGGTTTCGTGCATGACCATGTTCGCGAGTGGGCGGGCGAGCGCATGACGCAGTACGAGTGGTACTTCGCCGGGCCGCCGCCGATGGCTGAAGCGGTGCAGCGGATGCTGATCGACCAGCGGGTTGCCTTCCCGCAGGTCCACTTCGACCGCTTCTACTAGGAGGAGACGCGCCTTGTCCAAGCTTCGCCTGTCGCTCGGGTGCTGGAACTACGACCGCACGCGGGGACTCCTCGAGGGGCGGATCCAGCCCGACGGCATCGATCTGAACTATCTCAACATGCCGGTGGAGGAGACCTTCTTCCGCATGCTGCGCTACCAGGAGTTCGATTGCGCGGAGATGTCGCTCTCGTCGTACGCGGTGTCGCTCTTCAAGGAGAAGAAGCACTTCATCGCGATCCCGATCTTCCCGTCGCGCTTCTTCCGCCACTCGTGCATCTACGTGAACACCAAGGCGCGCATCGAGGAGCCGAAGGACCTGATCGGCAAGAAGATCGGCAATCCCGAGTACCAGATGAC
>JBKJTM010000365.1:0-4474 GCA_046590805.1 Usitatibacter sp. | reverse complement strand
TTCAGTTTCTTCACCGGCCGGGAGGGGGGCGATGTGGGAGCGCGAGCGGCAAGCTCTGAGGCGACGTGGCGGCTCCAGCCGTTCCCACAAATGCCGGAAGAATCGAAATTCATCCCTGGTCTCACCGCTTGGTGTCAATGAGGTAATGTCTGCGCCGTGACGGAATTCGACTACCTCATCGTCGGCGCGGGCTCCGCCGGCTGCGTGCTCGCCAACCGGCTGACGGAGAGCGGGCGCCACAAGGTGCTGCTGCTGGAGGCGGGTCCGGAGGATCGCTACCTCTGGATCCACATTCCCATCGGCTACGGCAAGACGATGTTCCATCCCCGCTACAACTGGGGGTTCCACACCGACCCCGACCCGAACATGGATGGCCGCCGTCTCTACTGGCCGCGCGGCAAGGGGCTCGGCGGCTCGAGCTCGATCAACGGATTGATCTACGTCCGCGGGCAGCCCGAGGACTACGACCACTGGCGAGCGCTCGGCAACGAGGGCTGGGGCTGGAAGGACGTGCTTCCCGCCTTCATCCGCATGGAGCACAACACGCGGGGGGCGAGCGAGTACCACGGCGATCAGGGACCCCAGTGGTGCTCCGACATCGGCGTGAAGCACGAGCTGATGGAGGCGATCATCGCCGCGGGCGAGGAGCTGGGGGTGCCGCGCAACGACGACTTCAATGGCGCGCGCCAGGAGGGCGTCGGCTACTACCAGCTGTTCACGCGCCGCGGCTGGCGCTGCAGCTCCGCCGTTGGCTATCTTCGTCCCGCGCGCAAGCGCCCCAACCTCCAGGTGCGCACCGAAGCGCATGCGACGCGGATCCTCTTCGAGGGCCGGTGCGCGGTCGGCGTGGAGTACCTGCAGGGCGGCGAGAAGCGCGAGGCGCGTGCGCGCGAAGTGATCCTCTCCGCCGGGGCGATCCAGAGCCCGCAACTGCTGCAGCTTTCCGGCCTGGGGCCCGGAAGCCAGCTCCAGGCGCTCGGAATCCCCGTGGTGGCGGACCTTCCCGGGGTGGGCGAGAACCTCCAGGACCACCTGCAGCTTCGCCTCATCTATAAGGTGTCGAAGCCGATCACCACCAACGACCAGCTCGCGTCCCTCTTCGGACGGGTGCGCATGGGGCTCGACTGGATCGTGTCGCGCCAGGGGCCGCTCGCCGTCGGCATCAACCAGGGCGGGCTCTTCGGGCGCCTGATGCCGGAGTCGAAGACGCCCGACATCCAGTTCCACTTCGCGACGGTATCGGCCGAGGTCGCGGGAGGTGCGCCGCATCCATGGTCCGGGTGCACGTTCTCCGTGTGCCAGCTTCGTCCCGAGTCGCGCGGCACCGTGCGACTTGCCTCGCGCGATCCGCTCGCGGCGCCCTCGATGCAGCCCAACTATCTTTCGACGGACACCGACCGCCGCTATGCGGTCGAGTCGCTGCGGTTTGCGCGGCGGCTTGCCGCCACCCGGGCGCTGGCCCCCTATCTCAGCGAAGAGTACCGGCCCGGCGCCAGCGCGCAGGGCGATGACGAGCTTCTGGGGTTCGCGCGCCAGCATGGGCAGACCATCTTCCATCCCTCCGGCACCTGCAGGATGGGCGCCGATGCGATGGCGGTGGTCGACGCGCGGCTCAGGGTCCGCGGCGTGGTCGGGCTGCGCGTGGTCGACTGCTCGATCATGCCGACACTGGTGTCGGGCAACACGCACGCGCCGGTGGTGATGATCGCGGAGAAGGCCGCGGAGATGATCCTCGCCTAGCCTTTCCGCAAGTACTGCGGCAACGCGGGCTCGCGCTCGCTCATTTGCGAGGACGGCGCGGCTACGCGTTGCTCAGAAGGCGCGGAGCGCATCACGGCGCCGACCTGGATCGCCGTCACCGCGACCAGCGCGCCGATCAGGAACGCGACGGCCGGGGGAGTGCGTGGCGCCGGGTCCCTCTCGCGCAGCAGCCTGCGGCGAAGCTCTTCTTCCACCGCGGCGGAGCGCGGCGTGCCGGGCTCGTGCAGCGAGAACGCGATGGCCAGCTCCTGCACCGACATGTGCCACGGTTGCTGCGGGCCGGGGATGACGTCGGGTCCGGGTGCGTTTCCACTGCGTGATGGGTTCATTTCTTTCTGGCCTTGTTTGAGGTGGACCGAGTGTGGCGGCCCGAGAGGGCGAGGGCTGTGCTGCGCGCCACAAAGCGCCGCCGCACGCCGTTACCGCGGCAACATGGGGCGCCGGAATGTGACGCGGTCGACAATCGGGCCGCGTATTGCGCGGCGCGGGTGGCTTGATCTGCATCAACCGCGCCTGGAGGGGCCCTCCGACAATGGGACATGACAGCGGATTGTTTCCATTGCGGCCTGCCGGTGCCGGGCGGCGCCGTTTTCGGCCACGAATTTGCGGGCGACCGGCGAGCGTTCTGCTGCTTTGGATGCGAAGCGGTGTCGCGCTCGATCTCCGGGTTGGGCCTCGACGATTACTACCGCCTGCGCGTCGCGGCGGCTCCACGCCCCGGGGGCGGTGAGGGCGCGGACCTCGCGTGCTTCGACGATCCGCTGGTGCAATCGCGCTTCGTCGCTCCGGTCGCGCTCACCGATAGCGAGGGGCGGGAGGCAAGGCTGCTGGTGGAGGGCCTGCGCTGCGCCGCATGCGCGTGGCTGGTCGAACAAGTGGTGGCGCGCACCCCCGGGGTGGCTGCGTTCGAGCTCAACTATGCGACGCGCCGCGCACGGCTTCGCTGGGATCCGTCCGTCGCGCGCCTTTCGCGCATCCTCGGCGCGATCCAGTCGCTGGGCTATGCCGCATGGCCGCACGAGGAGGGGCGCCTCGCGCTGATCGAGGGGCGCGAGCGTCAGGGGTTGCTGCGCCGCCTCTGGGTCGCGGGGCTCGGCATGATGCAGGTGATGATGTACGCGGTGCCCGCATACCTCGCGGCCGACGGCGACATCACCGCGGATGCCGCGAGCCTGATGCGCTGGGCGGGCCTGATCCTCACGTTGCCCGTGGTCGCCTATTCCGCGGCGCCCTTCTTCCAGGGTGCATGGCGCGACCTGCGCATGCGCACGCTCGGCATGGACGTCCCCATCGCGTTGGGATTGATGGCGGCGTTCGCGGCGAGCGTGGCCGCCACGCTCACGGCGCGGGGCGAGGTCTACTTCGACTCCGTCACCATGTTCGTCTTCCTGCTGCTGGGGGCGCGCTACCTGGAGCTCGGCGCGCGCGCGCGCGCGGGCCAGGCCCTCGAGCACCTCGCGCGGCTGGTGCCGCAGGAAGCCCTGCGCCTTTCGGCGGCCGAGTCGCGCGAGACCACCCGCGTGGCGGTCGTGCGGCTCGTGCCCGGGGACCATGTGCTGGTGCGGCCGGGCGAGAACCTGCCCGCCGATGGCGTGCTCTCCTCGCCCGAAGCGCAGGTGAGCGAGGCATGGCTCTCGGGCGAGAGCCGTCCTCTCATTCGCCGCCGCGGCGACGCGCTGCATGGCGGCTCGGTGAACGCGGGGGCGGCACTGGTGATTCGCATCACGCGGGTCGGGGCGGACACCGCGGTGAGCGCCATCCATCGCCTGATGGAGCGCGCGCTCTCCGAACGCCCACGCTGGGTCGCCGCGGCGCAGCGCGCTTCGGCCTGGTTCGTCGGCTTCATCCTGCTCGCGGCGCTCGGCGCCGGCCTCGCATGGCTCGCGATCGACCCGGCACGCGCGCCGTGGATCGCGATCGCCGTCCTCATCGTCACCTGCCCATGCGCGCTCGCGCTCGCCACCCCGGTCGCGATGACCGCGGCCACCGGGGCGATGGCACGCGCGCAGCTGGTGGTCGCGCGCGGCCACGCGGTCGAGAGCCTCGCCCTGGCCACCGACATCGTGCTCGACAAGACCGGCACGCTCACCCACGGGCGGCCGCGGCTCATGGGAACGCTGGCCTTCGGAGCGTGCTCGGTCGAAGAAAGCGTCGCGCTCGCGGCGGCCCTTGCCCGCTGGTCTTCGCATCCCCTCGATCGCGCGCTCGCGCAGGGCGCGCCTGCCGCCGTGCGCGTGGAGACGCAGCAGAGCTTTGCCGGCTCGGGCATCGAGGCGCGCGTCGAGGGCCGCGCGACGCGGCTCGGGCGCGCGGCGTTCGTCGCCGAGCTGACCGGCACCCCGGCTCCCCTGGCCTGGGCCGATTGCTCGCAGAGCGTGGTGTGGCTGGGGGACGCCGGCGGCTGGATCGCCGCGTTCCGCCTTGGCGACGAGCTGCGTGACGAGGCGACGCGGGCGATCGCGCGCCTGCGCTCGATGGGCCTCAGGATCCACCTGCTCTCGGGCGACGAGGAGGGCGTGGTCCGCGAGGTGGCCCGCGCGCTCGGCATCGACAGCGCCCACGCCCGTGCGAGCCCCGGGGAGAAGCAGCGCTTCGTTCGCGACCTGCAGCTTGGCGGTGCCCGCGTGGCGATGGTGGGCGACGGCATCAACGACGCGCCGGTGCTCGGCCAGGCCGACGTCTCCATCGCGATGGGTGGCGGCGCGGACATCGC
>JBKJTM010000526.1:0-4664 GCA_046590805.1 Usitatibacter sp. | reverse complement strand
GCCCGCCGGAGGATGCACGATGATCGCGTGGCAGACCGCGTCGCCCTCAGGATGGAGCGACTTCTGCACCACCAGCGGCCCGTCGTGCCGGCGCGCGGCGAGGATGCTGCGCCCGTTGCGCAGCTCGAAGTCGAGGGCCAGGCTCGCGCGCCATGAAACCCGGGACGTACCCTCAATTCGCAGGCCATCCATGAACCGTCGACCATCGTCCAATGAATTGAGGGTACGTCCCGGGCTTCATGGCGTGATCATACTGAAAGCAATCCGCGCACGTTGTCGCGGTCCATGTCGGCGCCCGCGCCGCGCGCGATGATCTCGCCGCGCTCCATCACCAGGTACTGGTCAGCAAGCGCCTTGGCGAAATCGTAGTACTGCTCGACCAGCAGGATCGCCATCTCGCCGCTCGCGGCAAGGGTGCGGATGGCGCGCTCGATGTCCTTGATGATCGACGGCTGGATGCCCTCGGTGGGCTCGTCGAGGATCAGCAGCCGCGGCCCCATGGCGAGCGCGCGCCCGATGGCGAGCTGCTGCTGCTGGCCTCCGGACAGGTCGCCGCCGCGGCGACCGAGCATCTGCTTCAGCACCGGGAACATCTCGAAGATGCGCGGCGGCAGCTGGGTAGCGCGCGACTTCGTGGCGAGGCCCATGGCGAGGTTCTCCGCGACCGTGAGGCGCGGGAAGATCTCGCGGCCCTGGGGCACGTAGCCCACGCCCGAGGCAGCGCGCTCGTAGGGTGGCGCGTGCGTGAGGTCACGGCCATCGAAGGTGATGGTGCCGGTCCGGGCGGGGACAAGCCCCATGAGGGTGCGCAGCAGCGTGGTCTTGCCGACGCCGTTGCGGCCGAGCAGCACCGTGACGCCCACGGGAAGGTCGAAGGCCACGTCCCGCAGGATGTGGCTGCCGCCGTAGTACTGGTTCAACCCCGAGACTGTCAGCATGGCCGCGAATTCAATCGGTTCATCTGCCGAGATATACCTCTACCACCCGCTCATCGTTCTGCACGACGTCGAGCGGTCCCTCCGCGAGCACCGAGCCCTCGTGCAGCACAGTGACCTTCCCGCCCAGCGTCTTCACGAACGCCATGTCGTGTTCCACCACCACCAGCGAGTGCTCGCCCTTCAGCGTGAGGAAAAGCTCGGCGGTGCGTTCGGTCTCCTCGTCGCTCATGCCGGCGACCGGCTCGTCGAGCAGCAGCAGCTTCGGCTCCTGCATCAGCAGCATGCCGATCTCGAGCCACTGTTTCTGGCCGTGCGAAAGGAGTCCCGCCTCGCGGTCGGCGCTGTCGGAGAGCCGGATGCGCTCGAGGGTCGCGGCGATCCGGTCGCGCTCGGCGGAATCGAGCCGCGCGAACAGCGTCCGCCGCACGCGCTTGTCGGCCTTCATCGCGAGCTCGAGGTTCTCGAACGCGCTGTGGTGCTCGAAGATGGTCGGCTTCTGGAACTTGCGTCCGACTCCGGCGTGGGCGATCTGCGCCTCGGTAAGGCGCGTGAGGTCGATGGTCTGGCCGAAGAACGCGCGCCCGGCGTCGGGACGCGTCTTGCCGGTGATCACGTCCATCATCGTGGTCTTGCCGGCGCCATTGGGACCGATGATGCAGCGCAGCTCGCCGGCGTCGATCGCGAGCGAGAGATCGTTCAGCGCCTTGAAACCATCGAAGCTCACCGATACGTCCTCGAGGTAGAGGACGACACCGTGGGACAGGTCGAGCGCGCCGAACTCCTCGGGATGGCCCACCATCGCCGACTGCTGCTGCGCCGCGGCGGCTTGCACTTCCCGCTCGCGACGCTCGTTCAGCGCCGACGGCCACCAGGGCCACGGGCGATGGTCGGGATCGGCGCGCTTGTCGCCCGTATCGGCGTTGGGCGGCTCGGTGACGTTCATGCGCGCCGCCACTTCTTCACCAGCCCCACCACACCCTGGGGCATGTAGAGCGTCACCAGGATGAAGAGCGCGCCCAGCACGTAGAGCCAGTACTCCGGCAGCTCGACCGTGAAGATCGTCTTGGCGCCGTTCACCAGCCCGGCACCGATGATCGGGCCCACCAGCGTGCCGCGCCCGCCGACCGCGGCCCAGATCGCGATCTCGATCGAGTTGGCGGGCGACATCTCGCTGGGATTGATGATGCCGACCTGCGGGACGTAGAGGGCGCCGGCGATGCCGCACAGCACCGCGGAAAGCGTCCACACGAAGAGCTTGTACCAGAGCGTGTCGTAGCCGCAGAACATGACGCGCGTCTCGGCATCGCGGATCGCCGCCAGCACGCGGCCAAACTTCGAGGTGACGATGTAGCGCGCCAGCAGCAGTGTCGCGATCAGCGTGGCGCCGGTTATCGCGAAGAGCGCCATCCGCATCTCGGGCGTGGCGATCGGCATGCCGAGGATGCGCTTGAAGTCGGTGAAGCCGTTGTTGCCGCCGAAGCCGGTGTTGTTCCTGAAGAAGAGCAGCATCGCGGCGAAGGTGAGCGCCTGGGTGATGATCGAGAAATACACTCCCTTCACCCGCGAGCGGAAGGCGAAGTAGCCGAACACGAAGGCGACGGCACCGGGCAACGCGACCACCAGGAAGAGCGCCCAGAGGAAGCTGTCGGAGTTCCACCACGCCCACGGGAATTCCTTCCAGTCGAGGAACACCATGAAGTCGGGCATGTTCATGCGGTACTGGCCGTCAGCGCCGATCTGGCGCATCAGGTACATGCCGAACGCGTAGCCGCCGAGCGCGAAGAAGAGCCCGTGCCCGAGCGAGAGGATGCCGGCGTAACCCCACACCAGGTCCATGGCGATGGCGACGATCATGTAGCACATGATCTTGCCGCCGAGCGTCACGCCGAACGCCGTCACGTGGAAGGGATTGTCGGGCGGCACGACGAGGTTCAGCACCGGGAAGACCACGAACACCACCGCGGCGGCGGCGAGGATCGCCGTCCACGCGCGCGGCCCGTACAGACGGGAAATTGGGCCCCGTGCCAACGTGGCACTGGCACGCACGGGGTTCACGCTTCCACCGCCCGGCCCTTGAGCGCGAACAATCCCTGCGGGCGCTTCTGGATGAAGACGATGATGAAGGCGAGCACCACGATTTTGGCGATCACCGCGCCCTGCCACGATTCCAGCAGCTTGTTGGCGAAGCCGAGGCCCAGCGCCGCGTAGACGGTGCCCGCGAGCTGGCCCACGCCGCCCAGCACCACCACCATGAAGGAATCGACGATGTAGGCCTGGCCGAGGTCGGGACCGACGTTGCCGATCTGCGAAAGGGCGCAGCCCGCGAGGCCCGCGAGCCCCGATCCGAGCCCGAACGCCCACGTATCCACGCGCGCGGTCGGCACGCCCACGCATGAGGCCATTGCGCGGTTCTGCGTCACGCCGCGCACGAAGAGGCCGAGCCGCGTGCGCGCGAGAAGGACTCCGATGGCGGCCAGCACCGCGCCGGCGAAGGCGATGATGACGATGCGGCTCCAGGGCAGCACTACGCCGCCGAGGATCTCCACCCCACCCGACATGAAGGACGGGTTCTCGACCTGCACGTTCTGCGCGCCGAAGAGGGTGCGGACGGCTTGGATCAGAATCAAGCTGATGCCCCAGGTCGCGAGCAGCGTCTCGAGCGGCCGGCCGTAGAGCCAGCGGATGACGCCGCGCTCCAGCGCCATGCCCACCAGGGCAGCCACCATGAAAGACGCCGGCACCGCGACCAGCAGGTAGGCATCGAAGGCGGCGGGCAGGTGCGAGCGAAACAGGTTCTGCACCACGTACGTCGTGTACGCGCCGATCATGATCAGCTCTCCGTGCGCCATGTTGATCACGCCCATCAGGCCGTAGGTGATGGCGAGGCCGAGCGCCGCCAGCAGCAGGATCGATCCGAGGGAGAGACCCGAGAACACCAGCCCGGCCAGCTGCGCGCGCACGAGCCGCGCTTCGACCAACTTCAACGTGCCGGCCGCGGCGCGCCGCACCTCGTCGTCGGGCTCCGTCGCGCGGTCGAGGAGCGGCAGCAGCATCGTCTTGGTGTTGGGGTTGTCCGAGGTGGCGAGCAGCCGGATCGCGGCAATGCGCGACGCCTTGTCGCCCGACTTGATCCGGATGGTGGCGGCGATGAGGGCGAGCGACGCCTTCAGGTCCGGATCGGTCTCGCGCGCCAGCGCCTTCGCGACCAGCGGCAGCACCGAGTCGTCGGCCCCGGCGAGGAGCTCCTTCACCGCCGCCTGGCGCACCGCGAGATCGGGGGAGACGAGCTTCATCACCGCCATCGCTCCCTCCAGCTCGCGCCGCAGGCGGTTGTTGACCACGATCTCCTCGCCGTCGACCTTGAGCGTGCCGTCCGCCATCGACCTGAAAAGCGCGAGCGCCGCGGGATCGCCGGAGGCGACGATCTCGCCGATGACCGCCGACTTCACGTCGTTGTCACCGGCGGCGAAACGCTTCAGCAACGCCGGCTCGATCGCGGCAAATGCGTTGCCGGCGATGACGAGAGCGAGAAATGCGAGAACGCGGAACATGCTTGTCGTCGGGCCGGCTTTCGCCGGCCCGCTCTTTGTCGGGTTTCTGTCACGCGCCGTTGAGCGGCAGCTTGCTGTCCGCTCCGACGACCGCCCCGCCATCAATCCAACGGGTCAGTGTTTCTTTTTAGGGCCGATGATCATGATCATCTGGCGCCCTTCCAGCTTCGGCCAC
>JBKJTM010000514.1:0-7476 GCA_046590805.1 Usitatibacter sp. | reverse complement strand
TTCACCGGCCGCATCTGCCCGGCGCCGTGCGAGGCGTCGTGCACGCTCAACATCAACGACGACCCGGTCACGATCAAGTCGATCGAGCAGGCGATCATCGACAAGGGCTGGGCCGAGGGATGGGTGGCGCCGCAGGTCCCGCCGCGCAAGACCGGGAAGAAGGTCGCGGTGGTCGGCTCCGGCCCGGCGGGGCTCGCCTGCGCGCAGCAGTTGGCGCGCGCCGGGCACGACGTGACGCTCTTCGAGAAGAGCGATCGCATCGGCGGATTGCTCCGCTACGGCATTCCCGACTTCAAGATGGAGAAGCACCTCATCGACCGGCGCATGGAGCAGATGGCCGCCGAGGGCGTGACTTTCCGCACCGGCGTGCACGTCGGCACGGGGCTCGCTGCCAAGTCGGTCCTCGGCGAGTTCGACGCCATCGCTCTTACCGGCGGAAGCGAGAAGCCGCGCGACCTGCCGGTCCCCGGACGCGATCTCGCCGGCGTGCACTTCGCCATGGAATTCCTGCCGCAGCAGAACAAGACGGTCGCCGGCGACCCGGTCCCCGGGCAGATCCTCGCCACCGGCAAGCACGTGGTGGTGATCGGCGGCGGCGACACCGGCAGCGACTGCATCGGCACCTCGATTCGCCAGGGCGCGGCCTCGGTGACCAACTTCGAATTGATGCCGATGCCGCCCGAGCAGGAGAACAAGGCGCTCACCTGGCCGTACTGGCCGCTGAAGCTGCGCACCTCCTCTTCGCACGACGAAGGCGCGGAGCGTGACTTCGCGGTCGCGACCAAATCCTTCAATGGCGCCAACGGCCGCATCGAGAGCCTCACCGCGTGCCACGTGGAGTGGGTCAAGGACGAGAAGGGCGCCATGGCCATGAAGGAGGTGCCCGGCACCGAGTTCACCATCCCCGCCGACCTCGTGCTCCTGGCGATGGGGTACGTGCACCCGGTGCATGAAGGGCTCGTCGCCGAGCTGGGCGTGGCAAAGGATCCGCGCGGCAACGTGAGTGCGACCACCGAAGGCGCCGGCGCCTACGCCACATCGGTCCCGAAGGTGTTCACCGCCGGCGACATGCGCCGCGGCCAGTCGCTGATCGTGTGGGCGATCCGCGAAGGCAGGCAATGCGCGCGCTCGGTGGATGCCTTCCTCATGGGCGCGTCGGACCTGCCGCGCTGAAGTCCTTGGTCCTGGTCGCTCTCAAGGTCCTGCTGGTTGCGGCGCTCGCGGGTTACCTGGGCGTGGTCCTGCTGGTGTGGCTCGCGCAGGACCGCATGCTCTTCTTTCCGCAGCCGCCGGGTAAGCCCGCCACGGCGCCGGAAGGCTGGCGCCTCGAGCAAGTGTCGTTCGACACCCGGGGCGGTACGCGGCTCTCCGGACTGCTTGCAGTGCCGCCCATCGCACGCCCTCCGCTCCTCATCTACTACGGCGGCAACGCCGAGGAAGTCACCGCCAACGCCCCCTCGGCGGCGGACGACTACGGCAACCGCGCGGTGCTGCTGGTGAACTACCGGGGGTACGGCCGGAGCAGTGGACGCCCGAGCGAAGCGACGATGGTTTCCGACGCGCTGGAAATATTCGACTGGGCGGTGAATCTCAGCTCGATCGACGCCGACCGCGTCGCGATCCATGGCGTGAGCCTGGGAACCGGCGTCGCGGTGCAGGTCGCCGCCGCGCGCCCGGTGCGTTGCGTGGTGCTCACTTCCCCGTTCGCGAGCGTGCGCGAGCTGGCGCGCGAGCGCTTCCCGTGGCTGCCGGTGAACCTCATCCTGCAGCACCCGTTCGATTCGGGATCGCGCGCCCCGGCGGTAAAGGCGCCCGCGCTGGTGCTCGTGGGCGAAGCGGACACGCTGATCCCGCCGCATCACTCGGCGCGCCTCGCGTCCCTCTGGGGCGGGCCCGTGGAGCGCGCAGGATTTCCCGGATTCGAGCACAACGGCTTGCAGCTCCATCCCGGCTACGGCGACGCGATCCGCGCCTTTCTCAATCGCTGTCACTAGCCGGCGGCCCGCACGGGGCATCGTGCGAGAATCCGGGGTTATGAAAAACGACACGTTCCTGCGTGCGCTGATGCGCGAGCCGACGCCCTACACGCCGGTCTGGATCATGCGCCAGGCGGGGCGCTACCTGCCCGAGTACAACGCCACCCGCAAGAAGGCGGGCAGCTTCCTCAAGCTCGCCAAGACGCCCGAGCTGGCATGCGAGGTCACGATGCAGCCGCTCGAGCGCTTCCCGCTCGATGCCGCGATCCTCTTCTCCGACATCCTCACCGTCCCCGACGCCATGGGACTGGGGCTGCACTTCGTCGAGGGCGAGGGCCCGAAGTTCGAGCGTCCGCTGCGCGACGAGAAGGCGATACGCGCCCTCGCCGTGCCGGACCTGGAAGCGCTCCGCTACGTGTTCGACGCGGTGGCGCTGATCCGCAAGACGCTTCACGAGCGCGTGCCGCTGATCGGATTCTCGGGCAGCCCCTACACGCTCGCGTGCTACATGGTCGAGGGCGGCGGCAGCGACGACTTCCGCCACGTGAAGTCATTGCTCTACAGCCGGCCCGACCTGCTGCACCACATCCTCGACACCAACGCGCGCGCGGTCACCGCGTACCTCAATGCCCAGATCGCGGCGGGCGCCCAGGCGGTGATGCTCTTCGATACCTGGGGAGGGAGCCTTTCCGACGCGGCCTTCGGCCCGTTCTCGCTGGAGTACTCGAAGCGCGCGCTGGCGGGCGTCACGCGCGAGAGCGGCGGGCGCGTGGTGCCGCGCATCCTGTTCACCAAGGGCGGCGGGCTGTGGCTGGAGCAGATGGCCGATGTGGGCGCCGACGCGCTCGGCCTCGATTGGCAGACGCCGATCGGAGACGCGCGCCGCCGCGTGGGCGACAAGGTCGCCCTGCAGGGAAACCTGGACCCGATGGCCCTTTTCGGCACCCCCGCCTCGATCCGGGCCGAGGTCGAGCGCATCCTCGCGGGATTCGGCAGCGGCGCGGGGCATGTTTTCAACCTCGGCCACGGCATCTCGCAGCACACGCCACCGGAGCATGTCGCGGCGCTCGTGGAAGCCGTGCATTCGCTCTCAGTCGGGGCCCACGCACGATAGGTGGTGTCAAGAAAAATATTTGCGTCGATGTGATTGCTTATTCACACGCCGATAGCGCTCGACCCGATTTCCTGCTCCTCGCCGCTCGCCTGTCCGGGATTCCAGAAAACCCTTTGTTTACTTGCACTTGCGAGATGCTGCAGCGCCGCAAGCAACTTACGCTGCGGGGCGCAGGGCAGCCGGATAGGCTTGCGGCACGAGCTATTCACAGACTTATCCACAGGCTTTTCGACCCCCTGGCAGCGCCCCTTTTACGCCTGTGAAAATCGTCCGCATGGCTCTCGACATACCCCTCGACGAGGCCTTCGATTTTCTCGCGCCCGAAGGCCTCGACCTGCCCCGCGGAGCGCTCGCCATCGTACCCCTCGGGCGCACGCGAAAGGTCGGCGTGGTGGTGGGATCGGCTGGCGAGAGCGAGGTCGCCAGCGAACGCCTGCGGGCGGTCGAGGCCCGGGTGGAGGACGTGCCACCGCTGGGCGAACACGAGCTGGAGATGTTCGAGTTCTGCGCCGCCTACTACCAGCGCCCGTTGGGCGAGGTGATCGCGGCCAGCCTGCCGCCGCGGCTGCGCCAGCCGAGCCGGCGGCGGATCGCCGCGCCGCAGCCCGAGAGCAATCCCCCCGATCCCGGCTTCAACCTTACCCTGTCGCTCACCGCCGACCAGCAGGCCGCGCTGGCGATGGCACGTGGCGGCGAGGGCTTCCGGCCGATCCTCCTCCATGGCGTGACCGGCAGCGGCAAGACCGAGGTCTACCTGCACCTGATCGCCGATGCGCTGCGCCGCGGGCGGCAGGCGCTCTTCCTGGTTCCGGAGATCGGCCTCACGCCCCAATTCGAGTCCCAGGTCCGGGAGCGCTTTCCCGGCGCGCGCCTCTTTGCCGCGCACAGCCACCTGGGGCAGGGGGAGCGCGCGATCGCCTGGCTCGCGGCGCAGTCGGGGGCGGCGCAGATCGTCCTCGGAACGCGGCTCGCGGTGCTGATGCCGTTTCGCGACCTGGGGCTGGTGATCGTCGACGAGGAGCACGACGGCTCGTACAAGCAGCAGGAAGGGTTGCGCTACTCGGCGCGCGATGTCGCGGTCAGGCGCGCGCAGAAGCTCGGCATCCCGATCGTGCTCGGCTCGGCCACCCCGTCGCTCGAGAGCGTGGCCAATGCGCGCGAAGGCCGGTACGCGCTCGCGCGCCTCGCGACGCGGGCGAGCGCGGGGGCGCAGATGCCTTCGGTGCGCACCGTCGATACCCGTGCCGACATCCCCCGCGATGGCCTCACGTTCGCCTTGGTCGAGGCGCTGCGCGGCCGGATTTCCCGCGGCGAGCAATCGCTCCTCTTCCTCAACCGGCGCGGCTTTTCGCCGGTGCTCTTCTGCCGCGCCTGCTCGTGGCACTCGACCTGCACGCGCTGCAGCGCCAACCTGGTGCTGCACCGGCGCGACAACGAGCTGCGCTGCCACCACTGCGGCGCGCGCAGCCGGCTGCCCAAGGCCTGCCCGTCGTGCAACGCCGCCGACCTGGCACCGGTGGGACACGGCACGCAGCGCGTGGAAGAGACGCTGCGAGAGCTGCTCCCCGCGGCGCGCATCGCGCGTGTCGATCGCGACACCACCGCGAAGAAGGGCGAGCTGCAACGCGTGTTCGACGCGGTGCGCGAGGGAACCGTGGACATCCTCGTCGGCACGCAGATGCTCTCCAAGGGCCACGACTACCCGAAGCTCACGCTGGTCGGCATCGTCGACTCCGACAGCGCGCTCTTCAGCGCCGACTTCCGCGCCGCCGAGAAACTCTACGCCCAGCTGGTGCAGGTCTCCGGCCGCGCCGGCCGCGCCGAGCGCCGCGGCGAAGTGCTGATCCAGACCGACTTCCCCGGCCACCCGCTCTACGCCGCGGTGGCGAGCAACGACTTCGACCGCTTCGCCTCCGACGCGCTCGACGAGCGCAGGCTGGCGGGCTTTCCGCCGTTCTCGCATCTCGCGATGCTGCGGGCGGAGTCGAAGAAGAGCGGCGAGCCGCACACGTTCCTGCGCGATGCCACGCGCCTCGCCCGCGCGCTCGATGCCGCGGTCGAGGTCTTCGATCCGGTGCCCGCGACCCTGGAGCGCAAGGCGGGCTTCGAGCGCGCGCAGCTGCTGGTGCGGTCGGCCTCGCGCGCGGCGCTGCAGCCGTTCCTCCGTAACTGGCGTGCCGCCCTCGAGGCCCGGGGCGACCGGCGGGTGCGCTGGAGCCTGGACGTGGACCCGCAGGAGGTGTGACCCGCCCGTATAATCAGGGGTTTGGTTTCGCGTCCTATCCCCGTGTCCTCCCCCGATTCGAAAACGCGCCTGCTGGAGCTGATCCAGTCCGCGGTCCACAAGGCATTTCCCGACAACCACGACGTGGCGGTGGTGCTCGAGCGCCCCAAGAACGCCGAGCACGGCGACTTCGCCACCAATGCCGCGCTGCAGCTCGCGAAACGCGTCGGCATGAAGCCGCGCGAGGTCGCCGCGGCCATCGTTGCCGCGCTGCCCGCGAACGACACCGTCGCGGCGACCGAGATCGCGGGACCCGGCTTCATCAATTTCCGCCTCGCGGCCGCATCGCGCTACGCGGTCGTGCCGCGCATCCTCGCCGCGGGCCCTGCCTACGGGCGCCTGGCCGAAAATGCGGCGCGCAAGATCATGGTGGAGTTCGTGTCGGCCAATCCCACCGGCCCGCTGCACGTGGGCCACGGGCGCCAGGCGGCGCTCGGCGACGCGATCTCGACGCTGCTCGAGTGGCAGGGCTGGCGCGTGACGCGCGAGTTCTACTACAACGACGCGGGCAACCAGATCGCCAACCTCGCGCTGTCGGTGCAGGCGCGCATCAAGGAGACGCGCGGCGAGGCCGTGGAGATGCCGAAGGACGGCTACCTCGGCGACTACATCCGCGAGATCGCGCGCGAGTATTCCGCCACGCACTTCGGCGACGCGGCGGGCAACAACCTGGAGCAGATCCGGCAATTCTCGGTCGACTACCTGCGCCGCGAGCAGGACCTGGACCTGCACGCCTTCGGCGTGAAGTTCGACTCCTACTTCCTCGAGAGCTCGCTCTACACCGACGGCAAGGTCGATGAGACGGTGAAGCTCCTGGAGAAAGCCGGGCACGCCTACGAGTCCGAAGGGGCGCTGTGGCTGCGCACCACGGACTTCGGCGACGACAAGGACCGCGTGATGCGCAAGTCCGACGGCACGTACACCTACTTCCTGCCCGACGTCGCCTACCACCTCGACAAGTTCCGCCGCGGCTTCGCCACCGTGGTGAACGTGCAGGGCGCGGACCACCACTCGACGGTGACGCGGGTCCGGGCCGGGCTGCAGGCGCTCGAGGCCGGAATCGCCAAGGGTTTTCCCGACTACGTGCTGCACCAGATGGTCACGGTGATGAAGGGCGGCGAGGAGGTGAAGATCTCCAAGCGCGCCGGTGCCTACGTGACGGTGCGCGACCTGGTCGACGAGGTCGGCCGCGACGGCGTGCGCTACTTCTTCCTCATGCGGCGCGTGGACTCGCAACTGGTCTTCGACGTCGACCTCGCCAAGAGCCAGTCCGACGAGAATCCCGTCTACTACGTGCAGTACGCGCATGCGCGCCTCTGCAGCGTGCTGCGGGAATGGGGCGGGGATGTCGCGATGCTCGCCGGCGCGGACCTCTCGCGCCTCACCTCGCCGCACGAGGCGGCGCTCGCGCAGAAGCTCGCCGCCTTCCCCGAGCTCATGGCGCGCGCGGCGGCGGAATTCTCGCCGCACCTCCTCACCTACTATCTCCATGACGACGTGGCGGCTGGATTGCATACCTACTACAATGCCGAGCGCTTCCTGGTCGAGGATGAGCCCCTGAAGCTCGCCCGGCTGGCACTCGTCGCCGCCACCCGACAGGTCCTCGCCAGCGGGCTCTCCGTGCTCGGCGTGAGCGCTCCCGTGAGGATGTGATGCCCAAGGATTACAAGGACGCTCCCGCAGCGCGCGCCGAAAGCCGGCTCAATCACCCGATGCTGCTCGGCATGATCATCGGGCTGCTGCTGGGGATCGTGATCTCGCTCGCGGTGGCGCTGTGGTTGAACCGGCTGTCGAACCCGTTCGTGGACAAGGGCCGGCCGGTCGAGCCCGTCGCGAAGATTGCCCCGGCACAGCCGCCGCCGCCCGCCGATGCCGCAAAGGCGGCGGAGAAGGCCGCCAAGGGCAAGGACGTTGCCGAGAAGGCCGCCGCGAAGCCCGCGGAGCGTCCCCGTTTCGAGTTCTACCAGATCCTGCCGGGCGACAAGGAGGTCTCCGAGAAGGAGGCCCGGGCCGCGGCGATCAAGCCCGCACCCCCGCCCGGCGGCGGCACCCGCCCGGGCTCCACCCCCGCCATGCCGAAGCCCCACTCGGGCGAAATCTAC
>JBKJTM010000483.1:0-7841 GCA_046590805.1 Usitatibacter sp. | reverse complement strand
GAATCGGCTTCAAACTCCGGAGGACCCGAAATGCCCCCCTTGTTCCCCAGCTTCTGGTGGCCCATCCCATGCTTCCACGCTTCCTGATCGTCCTCTGGCTCGCGTTCGCCGGGGGCGCTCGCGCCCAGGCGCTCAACTACCAGGACCTGTGGTGGGCGGGCAGCCAGGAGAACGGCTGGGGCCTGAGCATCTCGCAGCAAGGCAGCACGCTCTTCACGGTGATGTACCTCTACGATGCGGCCGGCAAGCCGCAGTGGGTAGTGATGCCCGGTGGCACGTGGAACGCCGCGGGTACTGCGTATAGCGGGGCCCTCTACATTCCTTCGGGATCCTCCTTCGCAAGCTACGACGCGAGCCGATTCACGGTCGGCGCCAGCGTCGGCAGCGCTACTCTCGAATTCAGCGGCACGGGCGCGGCGACGTTGCGCTACACGATCAACGGCGTGAGCGGCACCAAGGCGATCACGCGCCAGGCATTCGGCAGCGGCGCCCCGATCGGCAACTACACCGACCTCTGGTGGGGCGGCCTGGCGCAGAACGGCTGGGGAATCTCGGTCACCCAGCAGGGCAACGCGGTGTTCGCGGTCTGGTACACCTATGACGCGCAGGGCCGGCCCAGCTGGCTGGTGATGCCGTCGGGCCGCTTCACCGCCGCCAACGTCGTGAGCGGGACGCTTTACCGCACCAGTGGCTCTCCATGGCTCGGCGCGACGTACGATCCGGCCCGGTTGCGGGTCGATCCCGTCGGCAGCCTGACCTTCACCTTCAACGACAGCAGCACGGCGAGCCTGCGCTACGTGGTCGATGGTGTCGATGCCAGCGTGGGCATCGTCCGCCAGTCGTTCGGCGCCGCTGCGCCGGCGGCCGTTTCCAGCTTTGCCAAGCTGCAACAGAAGGTCTTCGCCTCGGCGTGCGTGAGCTGCCACACCGCGGGCCATCCCTACGCCGTTCAGTCGGGCCTGGTGCTCGATGCGCCCGTCGCCTATCGCAACCTGGTGACCGGAGCGGTCCGGGACGCGACCGCGATCCAGCAGGGCATTTCGCGCCAGGTCGCTCCGGGCAGCGTTGCGGGCAGCTTCCTGCATCGCAAGCTGCTGCTGTGGGATCCGGCGCAGCCCGCCATGGGCAGCGCGATGCCCCTCGGCAACACCTCGCTCAGCGTCGGGCAGATCGAGTTCGTCAGGCGCTGGATCGAAGCCGGCGCGCCGGAGGCCGGGGAGGTGGCGGACGCGGCCTTGCTGGACGACACCGCATTGCCGGCCTACGCGCCGTTCGCGCCGCTCACGCCACCGCCCGAAGGCAAGGGCTTCCAGTTGAAGCTCGAGCCGTTCCAAGTGTCGCCTTCCTTCGAGCGCGAGCTCTTCGTCTATCGGTCGCTCGGCAATCCCACGCCGATCTATGTGAACCGCATGGAAACCCGCATGCGGTCGAACAGCCACCATCTGCTGCTCTACGATTTCCAGGCCAACACCCCGTCATTCGCGATCCCGGGCAAGGACGTGATCCGGGACATCCGCAACGCCGACGGGTCCCTGAATTTCCTCAACATGCTGCCGATGGCGTACCACGTATTCTTCGGCGGCTCGATGACCCCTACGGGCGGCTACACCTTTCCTGCCGGGGTGGCGCTACGCCTGCCGGCGAACGCGTCGCTCGATTTCAACGTGCACTACGTGAACACCTCGGCGGCTTCGATCACGGGCGAGGCCTACGCGAACCTGCACACCGTCGATTCCTCACAGGTGATTCACGTCGCGAGCACCCTCAACCTGGCGAACACCGCGCTCCTGCTACCCGCGATGCAGCGCACCACCCAGACCAAGTCATTCACGTTCGCGAGCACCACGCGGATCCTCTCCCTCACCTCGCACATGCACAAGCGGGGCGAGCGCTTCGTCATCCGCGTGAATGGCGGCGCTCGCCACGGCGAGGTGGTCTACGAGAACACCGACTGGGAGCATCCCCGCATCCTCACCTACGACCCGCCGATCGTGCTGCAGCCGGGCGAGGGGCTCACCTCGGTCATCACCTACAACAACACCACCGATCGGGTCATCACCTTCGGCCTCACCAGCGAGGACGAGATGGGGATCATTTTCGGTTACTACTATTAGGAATTGGCCGCATGGCACGCAACACCAAGGTAGAGGCGGACCATGACGCGCCGCCCATCACGCAGATCCTGGCGAAGTTCGTCGCGACCCATCCCTCCCGGGGCTGGAGCGACGCGGTAGAGCACGAGGCGCACCGCACCTTTCTCAACTGGGTCGGCTGCGCGGTCGGCGCCGCGAAGCACGAATCGGCCGAGGCGGCGCTCGCCGGCATGAGGATGCTGCAGCCCGCGCCGCAGGCCGCGATCCTGGGTCGTGCGGAGCGCGTCGACATGGCGAGCGCCGCGCTGGTGAACGGCATCACCTCGCACACTTTCGACTTCGACGACACCCACCTCAAGACCATCATCCATCCCGCGGGACCCGTGGCCTCCGCGCTCCTCGCGCTGGCCGAAGTGACGGGTGCATCGGGACGGCAGGTCATCGATGCCCTGGTGCTGGGGATCGACGTCTCCTGCCGCATGGGCAACTGCATCTACCCGGAGCACTACGACCGCGGCTGGCACATCACGGGCTCGACCGGCACGCTCGGCGCCGCGGCGGGTTGCGCGCGCCTGATGGGCCTGGACGAGAAGCACACGGCGTGGGCGCTCGGGGTCGCGGCCTCGCAACCGATCGGCATGCGCGAGCAGTTCGGCTCCATGACCAAGCCGTTCCACCCGGGCGCCGCCGCGCGCGCGGGCCTGACTTCCGCGCTGATCGCCAAGCACGGCTTCACTGCGAGCGCGAAGGCACTTGAGGCGCCGCGCGGCTTCGCGCAGGTGGTCTCGCCCAAGCACGAGTGGACCGAGATCACCGGCGAGCTGGGCACGCGCTTCGAGATCTCGTTCAACACCTACAAGCCGTTCGCCTGCGGCATCGTGATCCACCCGACCATCGACGCGGCGACCCAACTGCGCGCGCAGGGCGTCAAGGCGGCTGACGTGGAGCGGGTCGAGCTCAGGGTGCACTCGCTGGTGCTGGAGCTCACCGGCAACAAGGAGCCGAAGGATGGGTTGCAGGCCAAGTTCAGCGTCTACCACGGCTTCGCCGCGGGCTTGATCTTCGGCCAGGCGGGCGAGACCGAATACGACGATCACATCGTGACGCGTGACGACATGGTGGCGCTGCGCCGCAAGGTGGTTGCGACGGTGGACGATTCGATCGATGAGGCTGCGGCGGACGTGACCGCGGTCATGAAGGACGGGCGGCGCGTGCACGTGCTCGTCGAGCACGCCATCGGCTCGCTCGAGCGCCCGCTGACCGACGCGGCCCTGGAAGGCAAGTTCCACACGCTCGCCGACCCGGTGATCGGCAAGACGAAATCCGACATGCTCATCAAGGCCTGCTGGAACCTCGCGGCCGCCAAGGACGTGAAGGCGATCGTCGAGGCGGCGCAGCCATGAGCGGCAAGCCACGGATCGTCGTCCTCGACGACTACGAAGACTCTCTGCGCAAGACCGCGGATTGGGGGCCAGTCCAGGCCAGGGCGGACGTGGACTTCCACACGCAACGCTTGCGGGGCGACGCGCTCTTCGCCGCGATCAAGGACGCCGACGCCATCGTGCTGATCCGCGACCGCACGCCCTTCAAGGCGGACCTGATCGCGAAGTTGCCGGAGCTCAAGCTTTTCGTTTTCACCGGCGCCCGCAACACGACACTTGATCAAGCTGCGATGGCGGCGCGCGGCATTCCCGTGACCCACACCGAGATGGGTGAGTCGAAGGCGAGCACCACCGAGATCACCTGGGCGCTGATCCTGGCCGCGGCCAAGCGCCTGGAGGAGTACATGGCGCTGGTGCGCAAGGGCGGCTGGCGCGACGGCAAGTCCCTGCCGGCGGTCTTGTCGGGCCAGCGCCTCGGCCTCATCGGGCTGGGGGGCATCGGCTTGAGGGTCGCGCAGGTCGGCAGGGCCTTCGGCATGGAGGTGGTGACCTGGAGCCCGCACATGACGGCGGAGCGCGCCGCCGAGGCGGGCGCCGTGCACGTCCCGCTCGAGGATCTCCTCGCGACATCGCGCGTCGTGAGCCTGCACCTGGTGCCGAGCGATGCGACCCGCAAGCTGCTCAACGCCGAGCGCCTGGCAACGATGCGCGAGGACGCCATCCTCGTGAATAGCGCGCGCTCCGCGCTCATCGACATGGCCGCGCTCGAAGCGGCGCTGAAGGCCGGGCGCCCCGGGATCGCGGCGCTCGACGTCTACGACGACGAGCCTCTCGCCGCCGGCCACGCACTGGCGAGGCTGCCGAACGTGGTGCTGACCCCGCACCTGGGCTTCGTGAACGACCTGGTGTTCGGCAGGTTCGGGCCGAACGTGGTGGAGAACCTGCTGGCCTGGCTGGACGGCAGGCCTTTGCCGCGCGTGTTGAAGGGATCGTGACACCGCAGCTCTGCTGAGGCGCACTTCCCGCGATCCCAGGTCGTGGGATGGGCGGCGCGGTACGATGCGGGCCCATGTCCTCCCGCCCACCCGCCGTCCCGCTGCCGATCGCCGTGATCGTCGTGGCGCAGCTCCTCGGCACGTCGCTCTGGTTCAGCGCCAACGCTGCCTACGACGACATGGCGCGCGAGTGGGCGATCGCGGGCGGCGGCGTGGGCACGCTCACCATCGCGGTGCAGCTGGGCTTCATCGCCGGCACGCTCGCGTTCGCGCTCTCCGGCCTCGCCGACCGGTTCGCGGCGAGCCGCGTATTCGCGGTGTCAGCGGTGGCGGGGGCGGCGGCCAATGCTGCGTTCGCCTTTGCATCCGATGGACTCGCCGTCGCCGCGGCGTGGCGCTTCGCGACCGGCTTCGCGCTGGCGGGGGTCTATCCGCTGGGAATGAAGCTGGTGGTGAGCTGGGCGCCGGAGCGCGCGGGCGAGGCGCTCGCGTGGCTGGTGGGCATGCTCGCGCTCGGCACCGGCCTGCCGCACGCGATTCGCGCGGCGGGCGCCGCGTGGCCGTGGCAGCAGGTCGCCGCGACCTCCTCGTTGCTGGCGGTGGTGGCGGGGATCGCGATCCTCGCCCTCGGCGATGGTCCTCACTTGCCCCGGGGAAAGGCCGGCTCGCGGACCGCCTGGCGTGAAGCGCTGGGGGTCGCGAGGATTCCCGCGTTCCGAGCCTCCGCGCTCGGCTACTTCGGCCACATGTGGGAGCTCTACGCGATGTGGACCATCACGCCGTTGCTGGTCGCGGCGGTGCTCGAGGGGACGGCTGTCACCCATCCCGCGGCGCGTGCCGCGGGCGCGTTTGCCGTGATCGCGGCCGGTGCCGTCGGTTGCGTACTCGGCGGCTACCTGAGTCGCACGTACGGCAGCGCGCGCGTAGCGGTAGGGGCGCTCGCCGCGTCGGCTTGCCTGGGGGCGATCTTCCCGTTCGTGGTCGCGGTGCCGCTCGTCGCCGCCGGGGTGCTGCTGGCGTGGGGGATGGCGGTGGTGGCGGATTCGCCGCAATTCTCGGCGCTCTCGGCGCAGGCGGCGCCGCGCCACCTGGTTGGCAGCGCGCTCGCGCTGCAGAACAGCATCGGCTTCGCGATCACGCTCGCCTCCATCCACCTCGCCACCGGATGGATCGATTCGCTCGGGCCCTGGGTCGCCTGGATCCTGGTGCCGGGGCCGCTGCTCGGCCTCATCGCGATGCGGCCGCTGCTCGCCCGCGCGAAGCGCTAGCCCTCTTCGCTCATCCTCGAGATGCGCGCCGCTTCCTCGAGCCGCGCATCGTCGATCTCGCGCATCACCGCTTCGAGGTCTGTTGAGCGCTCGTCCGCGACGTACTTCCCAGTGAGCTCTACGTCAGGCGTGAGCGCCCCCGCCTCGTAGAGCGCCCAGATCTCCTTGCCGTAGTCGGTGGCGAGGAGCTCGGGAGCGAAGCGGCCGAAGAAGTTGCGCAGGTTGTCGACGTCGCGTACCAGCATCCGCGGCGCGTGGTTGTTGCCCGCGGCGTCGATCGCCTGGGGGAGATCGATGATCACCGGGCCGTCAGCGGCGAGGAGCACGTTGTACTCGCTGAGATCTCCATGGACCACGCCCGCGCACAGCATGCGCACGACCTCGCCGATCAGCCGCTGGTGTGCTTCGCGCGCATGATCCGGCGTGAAGTCGTCCACGTCGTTCAGGCGCGGCGCGGCGTTGCCCTCGGCGTCGGTGACGAGCTCCATCAGCAGCACGCCTTCGTGGAAGTTGTGCGGCCTGGGAACGCGGACGCCCGCGGCGGCGAGGCGATAGAGCGCGTCGACCTCGGCGCTTTGCCAGGCCTGTTCCTGCGCCTGGCGGCCGAACTTCGTGCCCTTGGCCATGGCGCGCGCCTGGCGCGAGTTCTTGGTCTTGCGGTTCTCGGTGTAGTCCACCGCCTGGCGGAAGCTGCGGTTGTCGGCTTCCTTGTACACCTTGGCGCAGATCACCTCGCCCGCGCTGCGGACGACGAAGACCATCGCCTCCTTGCCACTCTTCAGCTGGCGAACGACCGACTCCACCATGCCGTCCTCGACCAACGGCTGGAGGCGCGCTGGGATCTTCAACCGGGCGGGTCTTCGCGGAACGCGAACAGCACGGCGTCGGCGGGCACGAGCTGGTTCTCGACGAACGCGGCGCGCTCGATCACGCCGTCGCGCGGGCTCACGATGGTGTGCTCCATCTTCATCGCCTCCAGGATCATCAGCGCCTGGCCTTTTTTCACGCTCTCGCCGGCCTTCGCCATCACCTTCACCACCCGCCCCGGCATGAGGGCCGTGAGGCGAGCGTCGGGAAGCGAGTCGGCGGGCTCGTAGTGGAATGGGTCCACCAGCTCCAGGTCGTATCGACCCTGCGGCGTCACCGCGGAGAGCGCATTGCCGAGGCGCGTCACGTGCGCGAAATAGGTTTCGTCGTCGAGCGAGATCTGCAGTCGCTCGCCGTCGCAGGGACCGAGCGTCACGCGGTGGGTCATTCCCGAGACCGTCACCATGGCGTGGCCGGGGTGCATGACCGCGTCGACGGTGAGCGGGGACGGACCCTGGTCCACGCCTTTGCCTGGTTCAGGGTCCGTCCCCGGTTTTCCCGCGTAACCGAACTCCATCCGCCGCAGCGCCGGCTGGTTCAGGCGCCAGCCGCCGGTGTGGTTCCAAGGGGAGGGCGGCGCATCGCCAATGGCGCGCTGCTCGTCGAGGAAGACCCTGGACGCGGCTGCGACAAGCGCCTCCAGCGGCACGCCCGCCTGGGGCAGCAGGTCCGCGCGGTGCCGCTCGATGAAGCCGGTGTCGGTCTCGCCGGCGAGGAATGCCGGATGGCGCACGACGCGCTCGAGGAAGCCCAGGTTCGTCGTGACTCCCAGGATCGAGGTCTGCGCGAGGGCGTTCGCCATGCGGCGCGCGGCTTCAGCGCGGTCGTCGCCCCAGACGATCAGCTTGGCGATCATCGGATCGTAGAAGACGCTCACCTCGTCGCCGGCGCGCACGCCCGTGTCCATGCGCACGTCCCCCTCGGTCTCCTCGGCCGAGCCGGGAATCACGGGCGATGCGAAGACGCCGATGCGGCCGGTCTCGGGCAGGAAGTCGTTGGCGGGATTCTCGGCGCAAAGGCGCACCTCGATCGAGTGCCCGCCGGTCATGATCTCCTCCTGCCGAAGCGGCAGCGGCTCGCCGGCGGCAACCCGCAGCTGCCACTCCACCAGGTCCTCGCCGGTGATCATCTCGGTCACCGGATGCTCGACCTGCAGCCGCGTGTTCATTTCAAGGAAGAAGAAGCTCTTGTCCTTGCCGACAACGAACTCGACCGTGCCGGCCGACTGGTAGTTCA
>JBKJTM010000324.1:0-4921 GCA_046590805.1 Usitatibacter sp. | reverse complement strand
CCCCGCTCAACCTGCCGCGCGGCGTGAACAACCTCTGGAACAAGGGCGGGATTCAGTACGCGCCGCCGATCCGGTAGGAAAAGGGACGGACCCTGGTTTCCAGGCGTCAGCGAGGTTCGGTCGCTAGGGTCCGTCACCCGTCAACGGGGCTCCTTGTAGATGGCGCATAGATCCCCGCCGAAAAAACGCGACTGGTCCTGGCGCAGCCAGGCCTTCCGCGGCCTCGTCTTCCAACTGATCGCGGTCGCCGCCGTCACCTTCGGCCTCTGGTTCCTCGCGCAGAACACGCTCGCCAACATGCAGGCGCGCGGCATCAAGAGCGGCTTCGACTTTCTCATGCAGCCCGCCGGCTTCGACATCGGCGAGTCGCTGATCCCGTACGACGCCCTCGATCCCTACTGGAAGGCGTTCCTGGTCGGGGTCCTCAACACGCTCCGCGTCGCGGTCGTGGGCGTCATCCTCGCTACCATCCTCGGCACGCTGATCGGCATCGGGCGTTTCTCGCGCAACGCCATCGTGCGCGGCGTCTGCTACGCGTACGTGGAGTTCTTCCGCAACATCCCGGTGCTGATACAGCTCCTCATGTGGTACCTGATCTTCACCGACCTGCTGCCGCCGATCGCCGAGGCGCTCTCGATCGGGGGACTCTTCCACCTCAGCAAGGCGGGGTTTTCGTTCCCGGTCCCGGTGTGGGCTCCCGGAGTGGGCCTGGTGCTCGCCGGCCTCGCCGTGGGCGTGGTGCTCGCATTTGTCTACCGGCGCTGGGCGATGCGCCAGTTCGAGGCGACCGGCCGCGTAAGGAGCCTCGTCCTCGCGCCCATCGGCATCGTCATCGCGGCGATGTTCGTCGGCTGGCTCGTGGGCGGCGCGCCGAGCGCCTGGAGCGTGCCCAAGGCCGAGGGCTTCTCGATGGAGGGCGGCGCCTCGGCGACGCCGGAGTTCCTCGGCGTGCTGTTGGGGCTCGTCCTCTACACCGCTGCCTTCATCGCCGAGGTGGTGCGCGCCGGCATCGCATCGGTGGCGCACGGCCAGGTGGAGGCGGCCTCGAGCCTCGGCCTGCCGAAGAACTTCACCATGCGCCTGGTGATCCTGCCGCAGGCGCTGCGGGTCATCATCCCGCCGCTCACCAGCCAGTACCTGAACCTCACCAAGAATTCCTCCCTCGCGGTGGCGATCGGCTATCCCGACGTGGTGTCGGTGGCGACCACGGCCCTCAACAACACCGGGCGCGCGGTGGAGTGCATCACCATCATCATGGCGGTGTTCCTGACGACGTCGCTGTCGACCTCGGTCTTCATGAACTGGTACAACCGCCGCTCGGCGATCAAGGAGCGCTAGGCGATGGCCGCGGAGTTCCATCCGATCGCACCGCGCCCCGCGCCCGCGCGCACCAGCGGGCTGGTGGCGAAGATCCGCGCCAACCTGTTCGCCGACTGGCTGAGCACGCTCGGCACCGTCGCGATGCTGGCGCTTGCGGTGTATGTGGTGCCGGCCTTCATCGAATGGGCCCTGGTGAAAGCAGTTTTCCGTCCCGATGCGAATGCCTGCCAGGCGGCGCGCGGCGAGGGCGCCTGCTGGGGCGTGATCGCGGAGAAGTGGCGCTTCATCGTCTTCGGCCGCTATCCCTTCGAGCAGCAGTGGCGGCCCGAGGTGGCGACGGTGCTGCTGCTGGGGCTGGTGACGGTGAGCTGCATACGCGCCTTCTGGAAGCCGTGGCTCGCCATCCTGTGGGTCGTGGTGACCGCGCTCTTCTTCTGGCTGATGGGCGGCGGCTTCGGCCTGTCGAGCGTCCCCACGGACCTCTGGGGCGGATTGCCGCTTACCGTGATGCTCGCCACCTTCAGCATCGTCTTCGCGTTCCCGCTCTCGATCCTGGTGGCGCTCGGGCGGCGCTCGTCGCTGCCCGCGATCCGCACCCTCTGCATTTTCTACGTGGAGCTGATCCGCGGCGTGCCGCTGATCTCCGTGCTGTTCATGGCGTCGTTCCTGTTCCCGCTCTTCCTGCCGGTGGGGCAATCGCCGGACGTGCTGCTGCGAGTTCTCGTCGGCATCACGCTCTTCGCCGCCGCGTACCTCGCAGAGACGGTGCGCGGCGGGCTGCAAGCGATCCCGAACGGGCAGGTGGAGGCGGCGCGGTCGCTCGGCCTCACCTACGGCCAGACGCAGAGGAAGATCGTGCTGCCGCAGGCGCTGGCGATCGTCGTGCCGGGGATCATGAACAGCTTCATCGCCATCTTCAAGGACACGTCCCTGGTGACCATCGTGAGCCTCTACGAGTTGACCGGCGCCATGAGCCTCGCGCTCAACTCCGACGCCAACTGGAGGCCCTTCAAGATCGAGGGCTACATCTTCATCGCGCTCGTCTACTTCGCCTTCTGCTTCGCGATGTCCCGCTACAGCCTGTGGATCGAGAAACGCGTGAGCGTGGGGAAAAACCGATGAGCACACCGGCACCGATCATCACCTTCGAGAAGGTCAACAAGTGGTACGGGGACGACTTCCACGTGCTGCGCGACATCGACCTCACGGTCACGCCCGGCGAGCGGATCGTGATCTGCGGCCCCTCGGGCTCCGGCAAGTCGACCCTCATCCGCTGCGTGAACCGGCTGGAGGAGCACCAGGAGGGCAGGATCATCGTCGACGGCACCGAGCTCGCCGACGACGTGAAGGCGATCGAGAAGGTGCGCCGCGAGGTCGGCATGGTGTTCCAGCAGTTCAACCTCTTCCCGCACCTCACCGTGCTCGAGAACCTCACGCTCGCGCCCACCTGGGTCGGCAAGATGCCGAAGAAGGAAGCCGAGGAGCGCGCCATGGAGCAGTTGAAGCGCGTGCGCATCGCCGAGCAGGCGAAGAAATTCCCCCTTCAGCTATCCGGCGGCCAGCAGCAGCGCGTCGCCATCGCGCGCGCGTTATGCCTCAAGCCCAAGATCATGCTGTTCGATGAGCCCACGTCCGCCCTCGACCCGGAGATGATCAAGGAAGTGCTCGACGTGATGGTGGAGCTCGCCAATCAGGGCATCACCATGCTTTGCGTCACGCACGAGATGGCGTTCGCGAAAGCCGTCGCCAACCGCGTGATCTTCATGGACCAGGGACAGATCGTGGAGGAGAACAACCCCCACGACTTCTTCGACCACCCGAAGAACGAGCGGACCAGGGACTTCCTCTCGAAGATCCTGGGGCACTGAGGGTCGCTGTAGAGCGCGGCGGGTTCTAGAACGCGCATGGGAATACCCCGTCCGGTCCTGGCGCTCCTCGCCGCCGCCGCGCTGTCGGGCTGCGCGCCCCTTGCCGAGCGCCCGCCGCCGCTCGACGGCCTCGCGCTGTCGCGGATGGATTCGGTGACGCCGCCGGTGCCGTTGGCGATCCACGTGCTGCGCATCGACCTCACGCGCCCCGGCGTCGACCTCGAGGTGACCGCCGGCGACCGCAGCGGCGGCCGCGGCTTCCGCGCGCAGACCACCTCCGAGTTCCTGGTGCGCAACCGCCTGAGCGCCGCGGTGAACGCGAGCTTCTTCGATCCCTTCAAGGGCGGCACCCCGGGGGGCGAGGACTACTACCCTCGTTCAGGAGATCCGGTGGACGTGCTCGGCTTGTCGATGCACGCGGGGATCGTCGATTCGCCGCCCAACAACGACCCGAAAATCAATGGCGCCGTGTGCATCAGGAGGCCCGCGGCCGTGAGCATCGTTCGCGGACAGGCGTGTCCCGCCGGCACCGACGAGGCGCTCGCCGCGGGACCGCTGTTGCTCGCGGGCGGCGTGCCCCAACCGCATACCCTGAGCGTCAACGCGCGCCATCCGCGCACCGCGTTCGGGCTCTCCGCGGATGGCGGGACCGCATGGATGGTGGTGGTGGACGGGCGCCAGCTCACGAGCGTCGGCGCGACGCTGCCGGAGATGGCGGAGATCTTCAGGCGCCTGGGCGCCGCGGAGGCGCTCAACTTCGATGGCGGCGGCTCGACCGCCCTGGTGATCGACGACGGAAGCGGGCCCCGCGTGGTGAATACCCCGATCCACGCCGGGGTGCTGGGGCGCGAGCGCCCGTCGGCGAATCACCTGGGAGTGCGCGCCCGGCGAGGCGCGCGGTAGCTCAGCGCTTCGCGTTGGTGGAGAGCCAATCCACGGCGAGCGTGGAAAGCGCCCTCATGCCGAACTTGAAGCACGCCTCGTCGACGAAGAGCCGCGGGCCGTGGCTGGGCGCCGCGGTGCGCGTGTCCTTGTCCACCGGCGTGCAGCCGACCCGCAGGAAGACGCCGGGCACGACCTTCTGGTAGCAGGAGAAGTCCTCCGCGCCGCACACCTTGTCGACGACGCTCACATTTTCCGCGCCCATCGCGCGTTGCAGCACCGGCACGGCATAGGCAGTCAGCTTGGGATCGTTCACCACCACATCGTAGCCGCGCTCGATCTGCACTTTCGCCTTGGCGCCGCCCGATTCCGCGATCATCTCGGTGATGCGCTTCACGTGGTCATGGATCTGGCCGCGCTGCTCCTCGTCGAAGGTGCGGATGGTGCCTTCCATCTTCACCTCGTCGGGAATGATGTTGTTGCGGTTACCGCCCTGGAAGATGCCGACGGTCACGACCGAGGGCTCGCGGGTGATGTCGACGCGGCGCGAGACGATGGTCTGCATGCCCATGACGATCTGCGCGCCGACCACGATCGGGTCCACGCCACGCCACGGCATCGCCGCGTGCGTCTGCGAGCCGCGCACGAAGATGCGCATCGTGTCCGACGAGGCCATCAGCGGCCCCGAGCGGTAGCCGATCTTGCCGGTGTGGTGCACCGCAGTCACGTGCAGGCCGAAGATCGCTTCGACCTTCGGATTTTCCATGCAGCCCTGCTCGATCATCAACGCGGCGCCGCCTTGCTCGCCGTCGGGGACGCCTTCCTCTGCGGGCTGGAAGATGAACTTGACG
>JBKJTM010000311.1:0-2678 GCA_046590805.1 Usitatibacter sp. | reverse complement strand
CAACTTCATCAACAAACCGGGCATGAACGTGGTGACTCTCGAAGACCCGGTGGAATACGAGGTGCCGAGCATCAACCAGGTGCAGATCCACGAGAAGTCCGGCCGCACCTTCAGCGTGGCCCTGCGCGCGGTGCTGCGCCAGGACCCGGACGTGATCCTGGTGGGTGAGATCCGCGACGCCGACACCGCGCGCATCGCAAGCCAGGCCGCCATGACCGGGCACCTGGTGCTCACCACCCTGCATACCAACGACGCCATCCAGGCCTCGACGCGCCTGATCGACATGGGCGTGGAACGCTTCATGGTCGCGCCCTCGTTGATCGGCGTGCTCAACCAGCGGCTGGTGCGGCGCGTGTGCCCCTTCTGCAAGGTCGAGCACCAGCCCGACGAGGAGTACCTGGCGCGCTACTTCACCTGGCGCAAGGGGGCAAAGCTGCCCACCTTCTATCACGGCGAGGGCTGCGACCGATGCAACCATGGCGGCTTCCACGGGCGCATCGCCATCCACGAGTTCCTGCACATCACGCAGTCGCTGCGCGACGCGCTGCTGCAGCAGGCGAACTACAACGAATTGCGCGACATCGCGCTAAGCGAAGGCTTCCACGACATGCGCTACGACGGCTTCAAGAAGGCGCTGCGCGGGCTCACCACGCTCGAGGAAGTGGTCGGCGCGACGGTTGCCGGCGCCGACTGATCACCCAGGGGAGAACCGAATGAACGCGCCCGACGCAGGATTCCTTCGCATGCTGGAAGAGCAGCGCGCGGCCTATCGCGCGGGACTGCCCGACAGGATCGCGGACATCGCCGCACGCTGGGACAAGGTCGGGCAAAACGCGGCCGATCGCCACGGCCTGGAGGAGCTTCTGCGCGCCGCCCATGGGCTGGCGGGATCCGGGGCGACCTTCGGGCTGGTCGAGATCAGCACCGACGCCAAGGTACTCGAAGAGCGCCTGCAATCGCTGCTGGACGGCACGCGCACCGCGGACGCCGAACAATGCGCGCACATCGGGACCGCGATCGCCTTGCTCGCAACGCGCGCCTCGCCAGCGCGGCCATGAAGATCTCGCATGTTGCCGCGATCGTGGCGACCAGCGGGATCCTCATCGGCGGGATCTGGACCGCGACCCAGCAGCGCGTCGACACCGAGCGCGAGGCCGCCATTGCCTCCGCGAGCCAGGTGAACTCGAACCTGGCCATCGCCTACGAGGAGAGCACCACCAGCAACCTGAACGAGGTCGACCTGCTGCTCAAGCTCATGGCGGCGGAGTACCGCGACGAGGGCGTGGGAACCGGAAAGGCTGTGGCGTCCTGGCCGGTGAACGCCGCCCTGATCGCCAGTCTGGGTGTGTTCGACGAGGACGGCGCACTGGTCTTCTCCACCGCCCCCCTCCCCGTGGAGAACGCGAGCAGCGAGGAATTCTTCCGCGTCCACCTGCACCCGTTCTCGACCGCCGTGCATCTCGGCAAACCGGTGCGCGACCCCGCAAGAGACCACTGGTCCTTCGTGATGTCGCGGCGCCTCACGAAGCGGGACGGCACCTTCGCCGGGGTAAGCGTGGCCCAGGTCGACCCGGCGTATTTCACCACCTTCTTCCGCCGCGCCGACCTGGGCGTAGACGGAAGGGTGACCTTCATGGGCCTCGATGGCATCGCTCGCGTGACCCAGACGGGCACCACCAGCGAATTTGGAACGGACCTGCGCGACAGCCAGGTGATGAGCAAGCAGGCGCAGAGTTCGACGGGCAGCTTCTTCGGCCGCGGCAGTGGAAGCGGCGTCAAGCGCTTCTACAGTTATCGCGTGAGCGACGAGTACCCGATGGTAATCCTGGTCGGCACCGGACAGGGCGAGGCCCTCGCGCCAGTGGCGCAGCGTGCCAGCATATATTACCTGGTGGCCATCTTCGCCAGCCTTTTCATCGTCCTCGTGGCCGCGGGAGCATCACGCTACTTGTCCCGACAGAGGGACCACCTCGAATCACTCGCGCGCGCGCAGTCCGAATTGCGCCAGAGCGAGGCAAGCTTCCGCGCGGTGATCGATTCGGCCAACGAGGGGATCGTCATCTACGATTGCGAGCTGCGCGTGGTCGGCGCCAACCACGCCGCCGAGCGCATCCTCGGGCTCACGCTGGCGGAAGTCTCCGGGGCGCAGGGCTTCACCTCGCTGCTGCCGTGCGTGAACGAGGACGGCACCCCGCTCGCCCCCGAGAAGCGGCCGACACGGATAACCGTGGCCACGGGCGAGCCGGTCACGGGCAAGATCATCGGCATCGAGCGGCCGGCGAGCCCGATGCAGTGGATCAGCGTGAACACCGCGGTCATGCGCCGCGCCGGCGACAGCACCTCGTTCGGGCTGGTCTCGACCATCGCGGACATCACCACCCAGCGGCGGGCCGAGGCGGGGCTCAGGCGGAACGAAGCCCTCTTCAGGGCCACGTTCAACCAGGCGCTGATCGGCATCGGCCACGCCGGGCTCGACGGCCGCCTGATGCGCGTGAACCCGAGGATGTGCGAGATGCTGGGCTACACCGAAGCCGAGCTGCTCCAGCGCAGCGTGCTGGACTTCACTCACCCGGACGACAAGCCCGAGAGCGCGCGGGCGGTGAAGGCGATGTTGTCTCGTTCCGACCTGCCCTCGTTGAGCCCGGTGGCGCGGCGCTACGTGCGCAAGGATGGCGGCC
>JBKJTM010000080.1:0-8834 GCA_046590805.1 Usitatibacter sp. | reverse complement strand
AGCACCGCGGGGTGCAGCCGCACCAGCTCGGCGTAGGCCTCCTCGACCGCCCAGGCCACGTGGGCTCCGGGCATTCGCCGCGCGAGGTCGGTGACGGCGGGCAGGTGGTGGATCACGTCGCCCAGGGAAGACAGCTTCACGAACAGGATGCGCTGCGCGGGCATGGCGCATTCTAATCCCCGCGGGGAGGTAGAATGACGGCCTGCCAGCAGACCGAACCACGCCGTGGCGCACCCCGCCGACGCCAAGCCCCCGCTCACCGTAGCCATCATCGCGCTCAATGCCGCCGACCAGATCGGGCCGTGCCTCGCCAGTGTCGCGGGCCTCGCCGACGAGGTGCTGGTGGTCGATTCGGGCAGCGTCGATGGGACGGTGGACATGGCGCGCAGCCATGGCGCGAGGGTGGAGACGCGCGAGTGGCTCGGCTTCGGCCGGCAGAAGCAGCACGCGGTCGCGCTCGCCCGCAACGACTGGGTGCTGTGCCTCGACGTGGACGAGCGCGTGAGCGAGCAGCTCGCCGCCTCGATCCGCGCCGCGCTCGCGAGCCGCCGCTACCACGCGTATCGCATGGCGCGGCGTAACCGCTTCCTCGGCCGCTGGCTCGCCCATGGCGAGGGGTACCCGGACTGGACGTTGCGCCTCTTCCATCGCGCGCACGCCGGCTGGTCCAACGACGAGGTGCACGAGGCGGTGCTCACCACCACCGAGGTGGGGCGGCTCGACGGCGACCTGATGCACGACTCCGCCGAGGACATCGCCACCTACATGGCGAAGCAGAACCGCTACACCAGCCTGCACGCGCAGGCGCTCTTCAAGCAGGGCGTGCGCGCCGGCTACTGGCGCCTCATGTCGAGCCCGCTCGCGCGCTTCGTGAAGTTCTATTTCCTGCGCCTCGGCTTTCTCGATGGCGGCGCGGGGTTCGCCCACATCGCCATCGGCTGCAACAACTCGTTTCACAAGTACCTCAAGCTGATCGAGCTCCAGAAAGCACTGAAATGACGCTACTCGTGACCGGCGGCGCCGGCTTCATCGGATCCAACTTCGTCCTCGACTGGATGCGTTCCGAGGCGCGCCCGGTGGTGAACCTCGACAAGCTCACCTACGCTGGCAACCCCGCCAACCTGGCCTCGCTCGCGGGCGACGCGCGCCACCGCTTCGTGCAGGGCGACATCGCCGATCGCGCGCTGGTCGATGCGCTGCTGGCCGAGCACCGCCCGCAGGCGATCGTGCACTTCGCCGCCGAAAGCCACGTCGACCGCTCGATCCATGGCCCGGCGGACTTCGTGATGACCAACGTGGTCGGCACCTTCCAGTTGCTCGAGGCCGCGCGCCAATACTGGGGCGGGCTCGCGGGCGCCGAGAAGGACGCCTTCCGCTTCCTGCACGTCTCCACCGACGAGGTGTACGGGACCCTTGGCGACACCGATCCGGCGTTCTCCGAGACCACGGCCTACGCGCCCAACAGCCCCTACTCGGCCTCGAAGGCGGGCTCTGATCACCTGGTGCGCGCCTACCACCACACCTACGGGATGCCGACGGTCACCACCAACTGCTCCAACAACTACGGGCCGTTCCAGTTCCCCGAGAAGCTGATCCCCTTGATGATCGCCAACGCGCTCGAGGGGAAGCCGCTGCCGGTCTACGGCGACGGCAAGCAGGTGCGCGACTGGCTCTACGTATCCGACCACTGCGAGGCGATCCGCGTGGTGCTCGCGCGCGGGCGCCTGGGCGAGGTGTACAACGTCGGCGGCAATTCCGAGAAGCGCAACCTCGACGTCGTTCACACGCTGTGCGACGCGCTGCAGGCGCTGCGCCCGCGTGCGGGCGGCTACCGCGCGCTCATCAACTTCGTCACCGACCGCCCCGGCCACGACCGCCGCTATGCGATCGACGCGCGCAAGATCACGGGCGAGCTCGGCTGGTCGCCGCGCGAGACCTTCGAGACCGGCCTGGCGAAGACCGTGAAGTGGTACCTCGAAAACGCCGCATGGGTAGCGCAGGTGAAGAGCGGCGAGTACCGCCAGTGGGTCGAGAAGAACTACGCGAAGCGGAGCGTCGCATGAGCCGCAAGGGAATCATCCTCGCCGGCGGCTCGGGCACGCGCCTCTATCCCGCGACGCGCGTGGTCTCCAAGCAGCTGCTGCCGGTGTACGACAAGCCGATGGTGTACTACCCGCTCACCACGCTGATGCTCGCGGGGATCCGCGAGGTGCTGGTGATCTCGACGCCACAGGACACGCCGCGCTTCCGCGACCTCCTGGGCGACGGCAGCGAATGGGGAATGTCGATCTCCTACGCGGTGCAGGCCAAGCCGGACGGCCTCGCCCAGGCCTTCGTGGTCGGCCGCGACTTCGTGGCCGGCGGCCCCAGCTGCCTGATCCTGGGCGACAACATCTTCCACGGGCACGACCTGCAGGTGTCGTTGAAGCGCGCTTCCGAGAGCTCGGCGGGCGCGACCGTGTTCGCCTATCCGGTCCACGATCCGGAGCGCTACGGCGTGGTGGAGTTCGATCGCTCGGGCCGCGCGGTGAGCATCGAGGAGAAGCCGAAGGCGCCCAAGTCGCGCTACGCGGTCACCGGTCTGTATTTCTACGACAGCGCCGTCGCCGACATCGCGCGGGATCTCCAGCCCTCGGCGCGTGGCGAGTACGAGATCACCGACGTGAATCGCGAATACCTGCGCCGCGGCGCCCTCGAGGTCGAGGTGATGGGCCGCGGCACCGCGTGGCTGGACACCGGCACCTTCGAGAGCCTGCTCGAGGCGTCGCACTTCATCGAGACCATCGAGTCGCGGCAGGGCCTCAAGATCGCGTGCCCCGAGGAGATCGCTTTCCGCATGGGCTACATCGATGCGGGGCAGCTGGAGCGCCTCGCCGCGCCGATGAGCAAGAATTCCTATGGCCAATACCTCCTCGCGGTGCTGCGCGATCGCGTGTTCTAGGAGCATCCGCTTGAAAGCCCTGCCTACGGCAATCCCCGAGGTCCTCCTGATCGAGCCGCGCGTGTTCGGCGACGCGCGCGGATTCTTCCTCGAGAGCTGGAACGAGCGCGCCTTCTCGGAGGCGGTGGGTCGGAGGATCGATTTCGTGCAGGACAACCACTCGTCATCGGCGCGCAACGTGCTGCGCGGGCTGCACTACCAAATTCGCCAGCCGCAGGGAAAGCTGGTGCGCGTGATCGCGGGCGAGGTGTTCGATGTCGTGGTCGACATCCGCCGCTCATCGCCCACCTTCGGGCGCTGGGTCGGCGAGCGCCTTTCCGCGGAGAACCGCCGCATGCTGTGGATCCCGGAGGGTTTCGCGCACGGCTTCGCGGTCCTGTCCGAGTCGGCCGAGTTCCTCTACAAGACCACCGATTACTACGCTCCCGAGCATGAGCGCACGCTGCTGTGGAACGACCCGGCGGTCGGCGTGCGCTGGCCGTTGGAGGGCGAGCCGCTGTTGAAGCCCAAGGATGCCGCGGGCGCGACGCTCGCGACCGCGGAAGTATTCCCTTGATGCGTGTGCTGGTGACCGGCGCCAACGGGCAGGTGGGCGCCGAGGTGGCGCGCCAGCTTGGCGGCCGCGCCGCGGTGAGCGCCCTGGGCCGCGCCGAGCTCGACCTCGCTGATCCCGACCGCATCGTGTCGGTGCTGCGCGAGGTGCGCCCCGAGGTGATCGTGAACGCCGCGGCCTACACCGCCGTCGACCGCGCCGAGACCGAGGAGGCGCTGGCGCATGCCGTGAACGGGGTCGCGCCCGGCATCCTCGGTGAGGAGGCGAAGCGGCTGGGCGCGTATGTGCTGCATTACTCCACCGACTATGTCTTCGACGGCGCCAAGAATGGCGCCTACGTCGAGACCGACGCGGTGAATCCCATCAGCGCGTATGGGCGCACCAAGCTGGAGGGCGAGAGGCGCCTCGCGGCGAGCGGCTGCGACCACGCGGTGCTGCGCACCGAGTGGGTCTATGGCCCCCACGGCAAGAACTTCCTCCTCACCATGCTGCGCCTCGCCCAGGAACGGCCCGAGCTCCGGATCGTGGACGACCAGCGCGGCGCCCCGACCTCGAGCCTCGAGCTGGGACGCCTCACGCGCGCGCTGCTCGAAGGACCCGCGGGCGGGATTTCGGCGCAATCCATCGCGCGCCTGCGCGGCGCGAGCGGCGTCTACCACGCAACCGCGGCGGGCAGCACCAGCTGGTGCGGCTTCGCGCGCGCGATCTTCGAAGCCCGCGCGCGCCGCGTCGCCACCTTCAAGGCCCCGAACGTGGTGCCGATTCCCGCAAGCAGCTACCCCACGCCGGCGAAGCGGCCGTCGAACTCGGTGCTCGACTGCGGCAAGCTCCATGCGAACCTCGGCGAGCGCATAGGCGACTGGAGAGCGGGCCTCGAGGACGTCCTCTCAGTCCTTTCCTCCTGAGGTCGCGGGCTCGCCCCTCGCGAGGGTGAAGCACACCGCGCCGTCCCGGTTCTCCGAGAGACTCGCGGTGTAGCCCGCCTGGCTCGCCTGCCGCGCGAGGTTGAAGAGGCCGATGCCGAGGCCGTTGGCGCGCTCGATCGGCTCGCGCATCAGGCGCTGCGCCACCGTCGCCGGCACCGCGCTGCCGGTATCGCAGACCGACAGTTCGGTTGCGTCCGGGCCGAACCTGAAAATGATGGTGATGGTCGCGTCCGGTTCGCGTACGCGCTTCGCGCGCGCGTTCTCGAGCGTGTTCTCGATGAAACTGTCGAATAGGCTCGTAGGGACATTGCCCTCGGCGGTGATCTCGCTCTGGAGCGCGATCTCGGAGCCTGCGAGGCGGCGCTCGAGCTGCGCCCACCAGTCGAGCTCGCGCTGCGGCAACTCGCTGGTGGCGATCTCGGGGGAGCGCAGCTTCTCCAGCGTCGCGTGCAGGCGCTTGGCGAGCTCGGGCAGCTGGCGCTGCAGCAACCCGCCGTAGCCATCGGCCGGCTCCCTGGGGGCCATGGAGGTGAGGGCGTAGAGCGACTGCAGCAGGTTCTTCACGTCGTGGGTGAGGCGCGCCCCGGTCTCGTGCACTGCTTGGAGGTAGGCGTGGCGGCGCAACGCGCTCTCGCGCCGCTTGCCCTCGTAGAATTCACCCACTACCTGTGCGAGGAGCCGCATGTGCAGGAAGAGTGCCGGGGAGAGCTCGACGCCGGTGTGGAACACGAGCTCGAGGCCATGGTAGGCGAAGCGCGTCGAATGCGGCCCGGGTGAGCCGAAATCGCCCTCGCCATCGGGCGAGCGCCAGTGCCCGCCGCGCATCCAGGGGAGTGCCGCGATCTCGCGCAGCGCCTCGTCCAGGAAGCGCGTGGCGTCGGGCTCGGTCTCGGAGAGCTCGGCGACGCGCCGCATCCACAGCTCGAACGGCATGCCCACGGACAGCAGGTAGGCGGAGAAATAGGTGCGCAACCCGCCGAAGCCGCGCGTCGGGTTCCAGAGCACCGCGAAGACGAAGAGCGCCAGGCCGAAGCCCATCACGGTGACGGCCACCGACTCCATGTAGCCCCCGTCGGAGTAGCGCATGAAGACGAGCGAGCCCAGCACCAGCACCACGCCCAGCTGGAACACCAGGACCGCGTAGAAGAAGTCGAACACCTGGGCGCTCTGGTCTTCCGCGGGCATCGGCAGCACGATGAGCGTGGCGAGCAGCAGCGGCAGCACCTTCTGCGCGAAGTTGGCGACGATCGCGGGCACGTGCTGCGCGCCGATAGCGAGGGCGGGGATCCCCCAGAAGAGCAGCATGGTGATCAGGTAGGTGAACGCGACCAGGTAGAAGCGGTTGCGGCGCGCCGACTGCAGCGTGAACACGCGGCCGCCGAGGATGCCCAGCAGCAGCAGGATCCAGGTGATGACCATCCAGCCGGAGACGAAGTAGAGCGTCGCGGCGGTGATCGCGAAGAGGAGCACCACCGAGAACACCTCGAGCTCGCGTTCGGCGGCGTAGAACGGCTGCCACATCAGGAACAGGCCGAAGTGCACCAGCAGCCAGAGGCGCTGGAAGGCGCCGCCGGGCTCCGCAATCAGGGCCGCATGCAGCGCCAGGAGCATCGCCAGCAGCACCCAGCGCCGGCCGGCGACGAAAAAATGGGCCAGGCGGTGCGCGGGATTTGGGGAGGACGACAAGGTGGCGATCAGGAGCCGGGAGCGGCCGAGGATAAGAGAAAAGGTGGCCCGGGTGCCAGAAATGCTGCCGTCGGGAACCCGACGGCAAGCGTCGGAGGGCCGGACAGCGCGTCCCCCAAACGGTGGAGGGCGCCAACGCGAATTACATCAATTAATCGTTAAATCAGCTATTTACAATTGTGGCACAGCCCTTGCGTTAGGGTCATCATCCAACCAACTTCCAAAGGGGAATCGGATGAAATCGCAACAGTCGGGCTTCACCCTGGTCGAGATCGCGATCGTGCTGGTCATCATCGGCCTGCTGCTGGGCGGCGTGTTGAAGGGACAGGAACTCATCAATAGCGCCAAGGTCAAGAACCTCGCCAACGACTTCCGCGTCGTCCCCACCTACATCTACGCCTTCCAGGACAAGTTCAAAGCGCTGCCCGGGGATGATTCGCAGGTGGTCGCGCACGTGGCGACGTCGACGCTGGCGACCACGCCGGCCGGCACCATCGGCAACGGCGTGATCAACGGCAACTGGAACTCCACGACCAATACCGACGAGTCGCGCCTTTTCTGGCAACACGTTCGCCTTGCCAACCTCGCCGCCGGCCCGACGGACACCTCCGACGCCACCTACGCGCCCAAGAACGCGGTGGGCGGGGTGCTCGGCATCAACAGTGCCACCGGCGCGCAGCTGCAGATCACCGGCATGACCGGCACCTACCAGGTCTGCTCCGCGGGGATCCTCGGCAAGTTCGTGAAGCAGCTCGACGTGCAGATGGACGATGGCAACACCGCCACCGGCTCGATGCGTGCGGTCGCCGACGCGGCGGCCATTCCGTCCCCGGCGGTCGCCACCGCCACGATCGACGAAGCCGCCAACTTCACCGTCTGCATGACCTTCTAACGAATTTGTACCAGGTTACATTTGGCCGACGGCCCGCTTAGTACGGGCCGTTTTCCTTTGTCCCGCCGTCCGCGTTGTATTCCTCATGAGATCGGAGCGCGTTGATCTGACATGCCACGCGTTCCTCGAATCGATGTTCCAGGTCTACCCCAGCATTTGGCTCGAGCCCGGCGTCATTTCCGAGTTTCGCCGAGGAAACGCAAAGTGCGAAGCGGTGGGCAGCCCGGCCTTCAAGAGGCAATTGGCAGGCCTCGTTGGGCGCCCGGTCGTAGTTGGCCATCCGGGTCGGCGCGCCCGCGGCGAGCAGCAAATCTAACCTGGTACAAATTCCTTAGCCCTGCAGCAACCGGATCTCGGCCTTGGCGAGTTTTTCCTGGGTACCGAGGAGGACGAGCACGTCACCCTCCTTGATGAGGGTGTCCGGTGCCGGGTTGACCTCGCGCGTTCCGGTGCGGCGCACGGCGGTGACCTGCACATGCATGGCGTCGAGGTTGAGGCTGCCGATGGTCTTGCCGACGCACGCCGCGGAGCCGCCGACCGCCAGGGTGCGCAGCCGCGGCTGCTCCCCATCCGCGGCGAGCTGCTCGTCGGTGATGCCGGGAAAGAAGCCGCGCATCAGCTTGTAGCGCTCCTGACGCACGTCACGAAGGGTTCGCAGCACACGATTCAACGGCACCCCGAGCTGCATCATCGTCTGGGTGGCGAGCATCAGCGAGCCCTCGACCACCTCCGCCACGATCTCCGCCGCGCCCGCCTCGCGCAGCCGCCCCACGTCGGTGTCGTCGAAGGTGCGCACGATCACCGGCAGCTCCGGGCGGAGCTCGCGCACGTGCGCGATGATCGCCAGCGCCTTCGGTGTGTTGGCGAAGGTCACCACCACCGCGGTCGCGCGCGTGAGCGCCGCCGCGATCAACACTTCGCGGCGCGCCGCGTCGCCGAAGACCACCGAATCGCCCGCCGCCGCCGCCTGGCGCACGCGCTCGGGATCGGAGTCGAGCGCGATCACCTGCACCTTCTCGCGCTCCAGGAACTGCGCCAGCGCCTGGCCGCTGCGCCCGTAGCCGCAGACGATCACGTGGCCCTTGGTCGCCATCGCCTTCACCGCCAGCGAATGCAGCTGCAGCGCGCGCTGAGTCCATTCAGTCTCGACGAAATGCAGCACGATGCGCTCCATGTGCGCGAGAATGAACGGCGTGGTGAGCATCGTGATCAGCGAAGCGGCGAGCACAACCTGCAGCGTGTCGGGACCGAGCGCCTCGTGCCGCTTGGCGAGCGCCAGCAGCACGAAACCGAACTCGCCCGCCGGCGCGAGCGCCATCGACGCGCGCAGCGCCGTCGGCTTCTCGTTCCCGAATACCCTCGCGAGCGCGAAGATCACGCCGAACTTGACCGCGAGGATGAGCACCACCAGCGCCATCACCGCACCGAAGTGCGCGAGCAGCGCGCGAACGTCGAGCAGCATGCCGATGGTGACGAAGAAGAGTCCGAGCAGCACGTCGCGGAACGGCTTGATGTAGTCCTCGACCTGGTAGCGGTATTCGGTCTCCGAGATCAGCATGCCGGCGAGGAAGGCGCCCAGCGCGAGCGACAGGCCCGCTATCTCGGTCACCCACGCGAGCCCGAGCGTCACCAGCAGCACGAACAGCACGAAGAGCTCGGAGGACTTCTGCCGCGCCACCATGGCGAAGAGCGGGCGCATCAGGCGCTGGCCGAGGAAGAGCACGATCGCCAGCACCACCGCGGCCTTGAGGAGTGCCACGCCGATGGCGCCGGCGATCTGCTCGCCGGGGAGCACCAGCGCCGGGATCAGGACCAGCAGCGGGATCACCGCCAGGT
>JBKJTM010000078.1:0-6130 GCA_046590805.1 Usitatibacter sp. | reverse complement strand
CACCGAGCGAGGTCGGCCCCGATGACACGTACCAGGTCGATCGCCCGGAGATGTCGTAGAGGAATGCCGCGAAGAACAGGTTGTTGCCGCGCACCTCGATCGAGAAACCGCGGCCGTCCTCGAGCGGATTCCACCACCACCCCGCCTGAGGCCGCTGCGGGTCGCACTGCGTGGCTCCGGGGATGGTCACGGTGCTGCGGTTCACCCCCGAGTTGAGCATCGCCGAGGCGCTCACCCCGTAGCCCACGTAGAAGGTGGCCCCGGTGAGCTTCCCGAGCGCGACGTTGTTCAGGATCGAAACCGATTGGCCCTGCGCGCTCAATACCCCGGTGTTGTAGGCAATGAGGTTGGCGGCGGTCACCGCGACCAGCTCGCCCGAAGCCGCGAGTTGCGAGAGCACGCAGGGGACGTCCGCCTTGGCGCCGTCCTTCGTGCCCCACGAATAGGTCACCGCATCCTTGGCGAAGCCGCCCTTCACCACGGGCGCGGGCGCGAGCGCGAAGACGTAGACGCTCGAGGACCTGCCTACATCCTGCGGACGGAAGCGGACATCCGCGCCCACTCGGCCGATGGCGAGGCTTCCGGACGCGACCAGGGGAAAGATCGGCGCGTCCTCGGGCGTCTTGGCGATGGCGGGCGTGAGGTCGAGGAACCAGTCGTTGCCGGCCGCGCTCCCGGTGCCGCCCTCCCGCACCACCGTCACCGCCGAATACCGGGCCGCGAGGGTGCCGTCGCCCAACTGGCCGCCGGTGTTCCTGCCCCACGAACGCACGCTGCCGTCCGCCTTGAGAAGGAAGGTGTCGTACCAGCCCGCCGAGATGCGGGCGACGTCCCTTTCATTCGGAACCCGTCGCGGCACGGACCAGGACCCCACCGCGCCGTCGCCCAGCTGGCCGAACGCGTTCCAGCCCCAGGTGCCGACGGTGCCATCGCGCAACAGCACCACCGAGTGATAGGAGCCCGCAGAGATCGCGGCCGCGCCGCTCAGCCTCGCCTGCACCGGCGAGCTGCGGTGGGTCGCGGCGCCATCGCCCAGGGAGCCGTTGGCGTTGTGCCCCCAGGCCCACACGGTACCGTCGGCTTTCAGCGCGAGCGAATGGTTGGTCCCGGCCGCTATCGCCGTGACGCCGGTCAGGTTCGCTATCCGGACCGCGGTCGGGCGGCCCGTGGAGGTGCCGTCCCCCAACTGCCCGAAGGCGTTCCCGCCCCACGCCCAGACGCTGCCGTCGGCGGTGAGCGCGAGCGCGTGACCGCCGCCCGCGGAAACCGCGATCGCGTTGGTCAAGCCGGCCACCCGCACCGGGCCCGTGCGGTGCGTCACCAGGGTGCCATCGCCCAGCTGCCCGGAGTCGTTGATGCCGCACGAATAGACGGTGCCATCCGTCAACAGGAACAGCGTGAAGGCATAGCCCGCGGAGACGGCGCTCGCGCCGGTCCCGACGGCAACGGGCACGGAGGAATCCACCGTATTGCCGATGCAGAGCGCGCCGGCACTGTTCTCCCCCCAGCTGTATGCGACGCCCTGGGCGAGCACCATGGTGTGGCTGAAACCGGCGGAGATGGCGGTCACGTCGGCGGGGCCGCCCGTGCCCGGAGTGGTCCTCGCGGTCACGATGCCGTCGGCGAGGATTCCGGCGCCGCGGCGGCCCCAGGTAATGGCCTTGCCCTCGAGCAGCAACGCGACCGCATGCGCATCTCCGGCGGAGATGCGCGCGACGCGCGACAAGCCGGGAATCGGCCCCGGCGCGGACCGGTAGACGATCGTGCTATCGGCCAGTTGCCCGTAGCTGTTGAGGCCCCACGACCATGCCGCTCCGTCGTTGGTCGAGGCAACGGTGAACGTAGCCCCGGCATCGACCGTGCGTACCTGGTTGAGACCCACCACCGGCGTGGGCGAATTGCGCTGCACGAGGGAGCCGTCTCCGAGCTGCCCGTCGCTGTTGGTCCCCCACGCGACCAGCGTCCCGTCGGCCCGGAGCGCGAGACTGTGATGGCCGCCTGCCGCGATCGCCGTGATCCCGCTCAACCCCGCCACGGCGACGGGGGAAGTTCGTTGAAGGGTAGTACCGTCTCCGAGCTGCCCGCTGACATTGCGCCCCCACGCGCGGAGCGTGCCGTCACGCCGCAACGCGAGGGCGTGCCCCACGCCGGCCGAGATCGCCGCGACTTCGGTGAGCGCGGCGACCCTCACGGGCGAGGCACGCGTGGCCGTCGTGAGATCGCCCAACTGCCCGTCGCGATTCACGCCCCAGGACCACACCGACCCGTCGGAGCGCAGCGCGAACGAGCTCTCGCTGCCGGCGGCGATCGCGGTCACCCCCGTGAGGCCCGCCACCTGCGTCGGCGTAAGGCGCTCGAAAAACGTCCCGTCGCCCACCTGCCCGGAGGTGTTGCTGCCCCACGCCCACACCGTGCCGTCGCGCCGCAGCGCCAGGGAGTGCCACAACCCTCCGGCAATGGCGACGACATCGCTCAACCCATCTACCGACGTGGGAACCGAACGCTCCAGGCGCGTTCCGTTGCCGAGCTGGCCGTCGAGGTTGACGCCCCATGACCACACGCGCCCATCGATGCCCAGCGCGAGGGTGTGATTGGCGCCGGTGGCGACCGCCATCAGGTCGGGCACCCCCTGGACCTGGGCCGGTGTGGGGGTACGCAGCGTGCGTCCGGTCCCGAGCTGGCCGGAATAGTCGTCGCCCCAGAGACGCATCGACCCGTCCGCGCGCAAGGAGACGGTGTGGCTGCCGCCCGCGCTCACCGCCGGCACCGCCGCGCCCGCCAATGTGGCGGCGGCGCACGCGATCACACCGGAAAGGATCAGGTGTGGCGCGCGTGTCATGGCCAAGCAGCGGCTATTTCACGTAACCCGGGCGCGCCTTGTCCGCTGGCAACTGGGGAGCCGGCGCGGCACATGCGGAAACCAGGACCGCCAACAGCAGCCACGCGAGGTTATTGCGCATATTTCACCGCCCGGCCCTTGCCCTCGAGGCTGCCCCAGCTCATCAGGCTCACGCCCACGGTGCCGTAGCGAACCAGCACCACCGCATCCGCCCCCAACTCGGCGGCCTTTTCCTTCAGCGCCTGGTTCACCAGCTCGCGCGTCGGAGCGGGATGGAAGACGGTGGTCTTGTTCACCTGCACGGTGATGTCGCCGAGCGAGGTGTACTTGCGCTGCGAATCCGACTCCATCACCGCGATCTGAGCAACCGGTGTCTTGGCCACCGGGGCCGAAGCACCGGCCCGCGGGGCGTTGTCGACCGTGGAGTGGGACCACGTTGCACATCCTGCGACCAGTACCGCGGCGCAAGCCACAATGCTCGCGCGGCCAAGGCTGACATTCATCAAGATAAGGCTCCCTTTTGTTGAGTTTATAAATGCATTCAGGCCTCTCGGCTAGCTTCAGCCGCGCGGCACATCCTGTCATCCACCGTTTGGTGGAATGAGTGGCGATCGATGCCGGCCGCCAGGCGACTGGAATGGCCTCGTACCGCCCCTAGTATCCACAACTTGATGGATGACCGCCTTGGATGCCGCCACATTAGGCCATGCCGCATTCCGCACACCGCACCGCCCATCCACGCGCTTCCACGGGCCTGCGCGTGCTTTACCGTGCCGCCTCGGGGCAGGATCGCTTCGAGACCGCGCTCGCCGCTCTGGTCGGGCCATTGAAGGAGACGATCATCGGCGCACAGATGATCGGCTTGGACCCGGCCACCGGCGGGCTCACGTTCAGCCATGCGAACCTGGTCGAGGCGAAGGCTCGCGACGCCGATGCCGATGCCGATCTCGAATACTTGCGCAAGTACCACGCCGTCGACCCCCGCATCCCGCTCCTCATCACCCGCGAGCCCTCCCTGAGGCATTTTGGCGGACCGCCCAGGGTGCAATGGTACCCAGGCGAGTTACGATCGAACCCTGGAGCGTCAGCGCTCAAGGGCCTCCGTCCTCTACTCGTGAATCCGGCGCATTAACCCGGCCGGCGCCTGACGACTCTCCAGCCCTTCTCATTCAGTTGATGGATGACAGCACGTGGGTCCCGTGTTCGATGATCGCAGTACGAAAAACATCGAAAGGACGCGAACATGCTTCTGCAGATCCTTGGCAGGTTGTTGGCCGTGTTCCTCGCCGCCAGCCCAGCGTTGAGCCTGGGCGAAACATCAGCATTTCCATCGCGCCCGATCCGGATCATCGTGCCGTTTCCGGCCGGAGGGACCGTGGACACCGTGGTGCGCGCGGTAGGCCACGAACTCTCCAAAGGCGTCCGCCAGCCGGTGATCGTGGAAAACAAGCCCGGCGCGGGCACCGTGATCGGCGTCGATGCGGGGGCCAAGGCGTCCCCTGATGGATATACGCTGGTTGCAGTCGGCACCAGCTTCGCCGTGAATGCGACCCTGGTGCGGTCGCTGCCCTACGATTCATTGCGCGATCTACGTCCCGTGAGCCTGCTTATCCGCACGCCAAACGTGCTGGTGGGCCATCCAGGAGTTCGCGCTGACAACCTGGGGGAGTTGGTAGCCTATGCGCGCGCAAATCCCGCCAAGCTGAGCTACGGTTCCATAGGCAACGGAACCATCCAGCACGTTGCGGGCGAGACTCTCAAGTCGATGGCCAAGGTGGACATCCTCCATGTTCCCTACAAAGGCACGCCCCCGGCGCTCGCCGACCTCCTGGGCGGGCAGATCGACCTCATGTTCGGGAACCTGGCGGAGTTGCTTCCTCAGGTCCGGTCCGGAAAACTGAAGGCCTACGGCGTTGCGGCAACCGAGCGGATTGCGCTCGCCCCAGAGATCCCCACAATCGCCGAGCAGGGCTTTCCAGGCTACGAGTCTTACGGCTGGTTCGGCTTGCTGGTGCCGGCGGGCGTTGCGCCGGATATCGTTTCCCTGTTGAACCGCGAGGTCGTGCGGGCGCTCAGTTCAGTGGAGCTCGGACGATCATTTCGTGCCATGGGCCTCGAACCGACACCCTCCTCATCGCAGGAATTCGATGGCTTCATCCGGGCCGAGGTTGTGAAATACGGAGAAGTGGTCCGCAGGTTCAACATGAAGATCGACTGAACCGAGCGCTTGGATGAAGCCTTCGACTCTGGCGATATTCGAGGCGCAATACGACGCGGTCGTGGAGAGCATTTATCGCGCCGGCGGCGGCGTCGTGCCCTGGAGCGAGCCGCTCACCCGTATCTGCGAAATGTTCAACCTTGCGTCACTGCAGATCATATCCATCGCGAAGGTCGGCGAGGCCGTGCTGTTCAGATATGAATCCGGCGACCCCGCAGGGGGAAACGAACCGGCAGGAGATGACAGGGCCGCATCCGGGCCTGAGCGCTCCGAAACGGAAGCGTTGCCCCACATCGTCCCAGTGTCCGAGGATGAAGAAAGCCGCGTGACCCTCGTGTCCTTTCCGGCTGCGCGCCGGGCCGCGCTGAGCCAAGGCGAGAAGAGCGCACTCGCGCGTCTTGCCGAGCAATTCGCGAGAGCCCTGGCGCTGATGAAAACCCTGGATACGCAATCGCACCATGTTGCCTTGGCCAAGGCGCTCCTGGACAAGCTCGGCCAGCCGATCTTCGTGCTCGATCGTGGGGGGCGCATTGCCTACCGCAATCGCCACGCGGATGGGCTGCTGGGACGCGCTGACCTCGTCGTCGAGCGCAACGGCAGGCTGGTGTGTCGCGATTCGATCAGCGACATCGAGCTGAGCGGGGCTATCGAGCAATTCGCGTATCCAACCGACCACGCGTCACCGCGACGCGTGATGCTCAAGCTCATGCGCGACGACGGGACGCGGATCGCCGCGGCACTGCAGCCCATGCAGGAACGACCGGCAGCCGGTGGACTGCCCACACAACTCATATTCACGATTTTCGAGCCCAGCGGAAAGATCGAGATCGACTGCGCGGTGCTTTCCGCGGCATTCGACCTGACGCCCGCCGAAGCTGCCATTGCCTCGCTGGTCGCGAATGGGAAGTCCCCCATCGAATGCTCCGAGGAAATGGGCGTGAAGATCAGCACGGTTCGCAGCCAGCTGGTGTCCTTGTACGGCAAGACAGGCGCTTCGGGGCACGCAGATCTCATCCGCACCGTTTTGAGCACGGCGAGCGCGCCCCTCGCGCTGGGCGGCTGCTATCCGCAGC
>JBKJTM010000494.1:0-5342 GCA_046590805.1 Usitatibacter sp. | reverse complement strand
GATCACCGAAACGTCGTTGAACGGCTGGCAGCGCTCGGTAGGCGCCTACATTGCCGCGAACACTTTCCTCGGACCGGTGTACCTTGGGGTTGCCGACGCCAAGAACGGCAAGGGCAGGTTCTACCTGTTCATCGGCACTCCCTGAGGAAGAAGACTTGAAAACCTGGTTCGCGGCACTGCTGGTGGCGTCTGTCTCGTTGGAGGTCGCCGGGGCGGTGACCTCCACGGTGGTCGACATCCCCGTTTCGGGCGGCACGCAACGATTCCTCTACGTGCGGCCGGATGCGCCCATCGCCATCGTGGTGGTGATCTCGGGCGGCGATGGCACGCTCGGCATCCAGAACGACGGAACCATGAACACCCTCACTTCGCTGTGCGGTCCGGTGACGCGCAACCGGCAGCCGCTTGCCGACGCCGGCTTCGCGATCGCGCTGGTCGATGCCAACTCGAGCGGCGTGGTCTACCAGTTCACGGACATCCTGGCCGTGGTTCGCTACATGCAGGCCCGCCACGACGTCCCGGTGTGGATCACCGGCGGCAGCGCGTCCACCGGGATTGTCGCGGACCTCGCCGCCAACCTCCCTGCGGACATCCGCGCCGGGGTGGTCTTTTACTCGCCCGCGCGCCTGCCCGCCACGTCGTTCAGCTCCATTACCCGTCCCGCGATGGTGATCTCGCACGCGCTCGACACGCTCGCCGCCGGCAGCTTCACGTTCAACGCCCTCACTTCCGCCGTAGTGAAGGATCGTGCCACCCTCATCGGCGGCAGCAATGGCGGGTGCGGCTATCACCTCTTCAACGGCATCGACACGGAGTTCATGGCGACATTCTCGGGCTTCATTCGCCAGTACAACGCGTCCACCAGCGCCGCCTCGCTCAATTTCCAGGCGCTCTGGTATGCCGCGCCGGCCGAATCCGAGCCGGGTTGGGGCGTCAACATCGCCCACCAGGGGGATACGCTGTTCGCGACCTGGTTCACCTACGACGCCGACGGGCCGATGTGGCTGGTGATGTCGAACGGCGCGAAGGTGTCGGGCAATCTCTACCGCGGCAGCCTCTATCGGACCACCGGCCCGGTCTTCAGCGCGGCGCCGTTCGTTTCGGCGAACGTGAGGGTGACCGAGGTGGGTACCGCCACCTTCGATTTCGCGAGCGAGGGCGCAGGCACCTTCTCGTACACCGTCAACGGCGTGTCGGGCTCGAAGCCGATCACGCGGCAGGTCTTCTCGAGCCCGATGCCGCAATGCTCGGCCGGCAGCGCCCCCAGCGCCACCAACTTCCAGGACCTGTGGTTCGCCGCAGCCGAGGCGGGCTGGGGCGTGAACATCACGCACCAGGGGGACATACTCTTCGGCACCTGGTTCACCTACGGGGCGGACGGCCGCGGGCGTTGGCTGGTGATGCCGAGCCTCAATCGCCAGGGAACGACTTCGCGCTACTCGGGTGAGATCTATCGCACCACCGGCGCGCCCTTCAATGCCTACGACCGCGCGCGGCTGCTGGTGATTTCGGCGGGCAGCGCGAGCTTCGACTTCACCGGCGCATCCACCGCCACCTTCACCTACACGCTGGACGGCGTGACGCAGAGCAAGGCGATCACTCGCCAGGTGTTCAGCGCGCCGACTACCTGCCGCTGAAAGAACGCGAGCCCTAGCTCTCCAGTCCCGCGCCGCACGACCAGCAGAGGTCGAAGGACGACGGGTTCTCCTCGCCGCACTTCGGGCAGGCCACGGGCGGCCCGAGGTGGCGCGCTCGCTGGTAGTCCTCGATCAGGGCGCGGGCGCGCCCCGCCGCGGTGGCATCGTCCACCCACACCTGCGGGAGCGCCGCGTCGAGCGGCAGCTCCCCCGCGATGCTCGAGGCGTGGGCGTTCAAGACCCGCGCGCGGATGCCGTGCTGCGACAGAAGGTCCACCAGCAGCATCGCCTCGGGAAGGTTCGAGGCGCTGAGGATCCGCTTCAGGCTAGAACTTCATCGACACCATCGCGCTGACCCCGCCCTCGTCGATGCCCGAACGGCCCTGCACCTTGAAGGCGGCGACGGTGAGCCCCACGCGCGGCGTGATGGCGCCCGTGATGCCGATGGAAGCCGTCATGAAGTCGCTGTCCGACGCGTACGCCGGCACGTCGTAGCTGCTGCCGACCGCGAGCAGCGTGAGCGGCGTGGCGGTCACCAGGCGCACGTCGTCGCGGCGTTCCTTGTCGGCGGTGACACGCAGCCACGGCGTCCAGTTGCCGAAGTTGTACGAGGCGCGCAGGCCCGCGCTCCACACTTCCGAGCGGCGCTTCTGCTGGTGCATGCGCAGGTTCGCGGAGCCGGCGCCGGACTCGTCGAAGCCGTTCACGTCCACGTTCTGCGAGGTGACCGCGATCGTCGGCCCGATGGTGAGGCGCCCGAGCGAGAAATCGTAGCCGGCGGTGAGGTAGGCCGAGCCGTTGGAGCCTTCCGCGTTGGCGGTGGCGGTGCGGAAGCCGGTGCCGAGCGGCAGGATGCGGTGCACGTTGCCGAACTCGAGGTCGGCATAGGAGAGGACACCGGTGCCGTAGAAGCCGCCCGCTTTCGCCGAGAAGAACAGCGACCAGACGTTCTCGGTGGCGGTGTAGCCGCCGGCGTTGCCGCCGAAGGAGCCGCGATTGCGGCTATGGCCGTAGGCACCGCCAATGGTGACCGCTTCGGAGACGCGTGCGGTGACGCCGAAGGTGCCCGAGCGTGAACGGCTGGAGACGCCGGAGTTGCCGATGCCCTGCTCGATGTCGAAGTCGGATCCGTCGGCGCCGGCGAAGACGCTCCACTTGCCCACGTCGGACAGGCGTCCGGTGGTGACGCCGTCGCCGATGGCGCGGATCTGGCCCGCGCGGGTGCGCAGCGCCGCCTCGGCGAGGAGCCCGTACTGCGTCGGCCCCTCGATGAGGGAGGTGGCGAACTGCGCGATGATCGCGTGCGCGGCGGTGGTGGGATGCACGCCGTCGGCGAAGAGATAGCTGCGATCAGCGCCGGCGGCGGTGAGGCTGCTGGCGTTGCAGAAGAGCGAGGTGACGTTGGCCGCGGTGGTGATGGGGGGGAAGGGGCCACAGGCGATGCCGGTCACATTGGAGATACCGAACGAACCCGGGTTGGCGCGGATCTCGGCGTTCAGCGAGAAGGAATCCACCGGGATCACGCGAATCCCGGCGGATGCGAGGCCCGTGAGCAGGGTCGTGTTGTAGCCGGCCGAAAGCTGCGTGACCGCTCCGGCGGTCGCCGCGCCGGCGGCGGCGAACTGGGGCGCTGCTCCAATGTCGGGCAGGGTGAACACCATGATGTAGCGCGCGCCGGCCGCGCGCAGGCGCGCGATCTGGCCGATCTCCGCCGCGGCCGCGGCGAGCACGTTGGTCTGCAGTTGGGCCTGTGTGATCGCGCCGCCCGTGAACGCACCCAGGTTGACGAACACGTCGTTGGCGCCGGCCCACACGGCATACAGGGCGTTGGGGTCGGCCGCCGGGTTGGCGGCCAGGAATTCGGTGATCTGCGTGCTGACCGGACGCTCGGCCTGGCCGGTGGGCGTGATCCCCGGCGAGAGCGCCACCCTGGCGCCGCCCTGCGCATAGATGGTCCCGCCGCTCACGTTGCTCGGCCGCGGTGTGGTCACGCCGTAATACTGCGCCACCAGCTCCGACCACACCGGGCCGGGGTTGGTGGTGAAGCGGCCCATTCCGTCCACCACCGACTGCGGCAGCCCCACGCCGCGCAGGTAGCCGCGGAAATACCCCGCGTCCGAAAGGCTGTCGCCGAACACGTAGACGTTGCTGAACTGCGCGGATTGCGCCTCGGCGGCGCCGAAGGCGGCAAAGGCCGAAAAGACGAGGGCAGGCAGGATGCGTTTCGTGGCTTTCATGGGATCTCCCGGGAGTCGTTATGGCGGGGCGCGGACGGCCCCTTATTTCTGCGGCTATCTTAGACGAAATCGGTCTCAGTACACCCGGCGGACGAGGTGCGCCTGGTGCAGCATGTGGGTCGCGATCTCCTCGATCGACTTGGTGGTCGAGTCGAGGAACGGGATGCCGGCCTGCTTCATCAGCTTTTCCGCCGCGGCCACCTCGAAGCGGCAATTCTCGAGCGAGGCGTAGGTGGAATCGGGCCTGCGTTCGCTGCGGATCTGCGACAGGCGCTCCGGGGTGATCGACAGACCCCAGACCTTGCCTTTCAGAGGCAGCAGCGACGGCGGGATGCGCTTGGCTTCCAGGTCCTCCGGGATCAGCGGATAGTTCGCCGCCTTGATGCCGAACTGCATCGCCATGTAGAGGCAGGTGGGGGTCTTGCCGCTCCTCGAGACGCCGACCAGCACGATGTCGGCCTCCTCGAGCCCGCGGTGGGTCACGCCGTCGTCGTGGGAGAGGGTGTAGTTGATCGCCTCGATGCGGTGGTTGTAGTCCTTCACGTTGCCGGCGCTGTGGGACTTGCCCACCGCGTGCAGCGACTTGGTGCCCATCTCGTTTTCGAGCGGCACGATGAAGCGCTCGAAGACGTCCAGCACCAGGGCGTCGCACTTGTTGATCTCCTCGCGCACCAGGTCGTCGACGATCGAGCTGAAGACGAGCGGGCGCTGGCCGGATTCGCGGTGCGCCTCGTTCACCTGCGCGACAATCTGGATCGCCTTGGGGATCGAGTCGATGAAGGGAAGCGTCACGCGCAGGAAGTCGATGTCGCCGAACTGCGTGAGGAGGGAAGAGCCGAGCGCTTCCACGGTGATGCCGGTGCGGTCGGAGACGAAGAAGACGCGGCGTCGTTGGGACATGGGGGATCGATTGCTCCATTCGGCGCTTTGACGCGCCGCAACATTGTCATGTGCCGTTCGCTATAATTGCAAGCTCTGGGGACGGACCCTGGTTCATGCATTTGCCTGGTTCAGGGTCCGTCCCCGGTTCTTGATGCCCATCCGATGAACTACGTCCTCCCGCTGGAATCCCTGCGCATGACCGACGTGGCCACCGTCGGCGGCAAGAACGCCTCGCTCGGGGAGCTCATCAGCCAGCTCGCCGCGAGCCAGGTGCGCGTGCCCGGTGGGTTCGCGACCACCTCGCAGGCCTTCGACGACTTCCTCGCGCACAACAAGCTCGCGGAGCGCATCGACGCGGCGCTGAAGAGAATCGACGTGGACGACGTGCGTGCGCTCGCCGTCGCGGGGGCCGAGATCCGCAGCTGGGTGGAGAAGGCGGCGCTGCCCCCGGAGCTGGAGCGCCAGGTTGGCGAGGAGTACGCCCGCGTCTCCGCGGGTGATGCGGAGGACGCGAGTTTCGCGGTGCGGTCCTCGGCCACCGCCGAGGACCTGCCCGATGCCTCGTTCGCCGGCCAGCAGGAGACCT